>NZ_JACJFH010000030.1:0-48945 GCF_014164495.1 Pseudoalteromonas sp. SG41-5
AGGTGCTAGGTGCTAGGTGCTAGGTGCTAAAAATATTAACCTTGTGGGTTTTTCCTGCAAGGTTTTTTTATACCTAAAACTTATCAGTTAATATTTGTGCTACACAGGACTCTGCAAATAAGTAATACTTAACATCATAAATAATTAGGTAATATTCATTTATGTTAGGGTTTTGGTACAGTAAGTCTCCGCAATTTGCAAAGGATCACAAAGATTTTTGCGAGCACGTTTAATCGCCCATTTTTTACTATTTTCAACAGCTTACTTTTTCATTTTAACAGTACTCAATGTTTTCTATTTCGAGCAATTAGACCTTGCCTTAATTGACTGTTTAGGACTTGTTATCTCATTAACTATTTATTTCTGGTTTTACAAATCTGGCAACGTTAATGTAACCGCATGGGCGGTTACATTAATGGCTAGCAGCTTAGCTATGTTATTTATAATTTCGGTAGGCGGAAATCCATTCTCAATATTATGGGCTACGCTTATCCCCCCTATTGCATTTTTTTTAATAGGCAGAAAACGGGGAAGCATCATCAGCGCAATTGCATTCTCTATTTGTGCATACTTAATTTATACACAGCAACAACAAACAATAACCACAGGGTTAGGATCATTATTTAACACTATCGAAGTCAGTATCGCTCATATTCTAATTTTTAGATTTTACGAAAAAACACGTTCGTTAGCGTATCAAAACTTATCTAACCTTAATGACGAAATTAAAAAGTTAGCAGAAACAGACAAGTTGACTGAGTTATATAACAGACAAAAATTTGATGCAGAGTTATCGGCATTAATAACTAAAAGCGAGCACTCTCAAACATCTCATTGTTTACTTATGTGTGATATAGACTATTTCAAAAAAATTAATGATACCCACGGGCATTTAGTTGGCGATAAAGTACTAAAAGAGTTTGCCCATCTGTTGCAGCAAAAAATAGGTGAGTAAGCGTTAATCGCTCGTTGGGGTGGTGAAGAGTTTGTAATAATATTACTCAACACTGCTTTGTTGGATGCAGCAAAGCAAGCGAATGAATTAAGGAGTTTAATTAGCTCAAATACAGTTGCCAATATGCCTATCACTATCAGCCTTGGGGTAACCGCTATACAAAAGAGTAATGATAGCGTTTTAAAAGTATTAGAGCGAGCTGATAAGGCACTCTACTTTGCTAAACATCACGGCCGAAATTTAGTTTGCATCAACGATAACAACGCACATGTTACCTGTTATGACACATTTTTAAAATTAGTCGACGATGATATAAACGAATAATACCAATCGACTTAAATATTTAACTATTCTAGCGCGCTAAATAAAGCGCTAACTGCGTTAGTAATTTTTCATGTAGAACAACTACATGTCAAAATTTCTGCCTTGTTATCACTGTGTTTTTCTGTCGCTATAAATGGTCAGTAACTTAAAACGATTGGTATAATCTGTGATTCGAGAACGGAAAAACTACGCATTTGAAAAACAAAAAACCCAGCCTAAGCTGGGTTTTTGATATTCATAGAAAACTAAAATTACTTGATTTTAGCTTCTTTGAAAAGAACATGTTTACGGATTTTTGGATCAAACTTTTTGATTTCCATTTTTTCCGGCATGTTACGCTTGTTCTTGTCGGTAGTGTAGAAAAAACCAGTACCAGCTGTAGAAACTAAACGGATCTTATCACGCATGACTCAGGTCCTTAAACTTTTACGCCGCGAGCACGGATTTCAGTAAGAACCGTGTCGATGCCTTTTTTATCGATAATACGCATACCTTTAGTAGTAGTGCGTAATGTTACAAAACGTTTTTCACTTTCAACCCAAAAACGGTGTGTTTGTAGGTTAGGTAGGAAACGACGTCTAGTCGCGTTTCTCGCGTGTGAACGGTGATTACCAACCGCAGGACGCTTACCTGTAACTTGACATACTTTAGACATGTCTATATATCTCCAATAACTTCGCTCGAGCTTAATTTGTCCCCTAGGCTATGTATTTTGTGCCCCAGGGATAAATCGAAGGGCGCTCTTTATACAGCTTATACAGGCAAAGATCAAGTGATTGATCTAATCCAACCAGCTCATGTGTAAATTTGATAGCGGCTAATTATAAAGATCGAATGCCCTTAGGGAAAGTAAAAACTGCATTTAAATTAAACTAATTTGCAAATAAGCACTAAACCGCTCATTTTTAACACGCTTAGTGATTTGAATACGCTTAAATCAAGCCTCGTTCTGCAAACGAAACACAATTATCTCCCCCAACAACGATGTGATCTAAAATATTTATATCGACTAATTGCAAAGCTTGCTGCAATTTAGTGGTAATTAATTTATCAGCTTGGCTTGGTTCAGCAATACCTGATGGATGATTATGAGCCAGAATAAGTGCCGCAGCGTTATTTTTTAAAGCCGCTTTGACGACTTCTCTTGGGTAAACAGATGCCGCATTAATAGTGCCATAAAAAAGTGTTTCTTCTTTAATTAAGCGATTCTGACTATCTAAATACAACACCATAAACACTTCTTGCTGCAAGCCTCGCAGCTCAATCGTTAAATAGTCATATACTGATTGCGGTGAATTAAATACTGCTTCGCGCTGGCATTGCTCCATCATATAACGACGACTCAACTCCAGTACTGCTTGAAGTTGCACAAATTTTGCTGTGCCCAGTCCTTTTTGTGCACAAAAATCATCGATTGATGCATTAAATAAGTTATGCAGTGTTTGATTTTGTGTCATTAAATGTTGTGCTAACTCAACTACATTCATGCCCGGCAAACCCGTTCGCAAAAATATCGCTAATAACTCGGCATCGCTTAACGACTTAGCCCCTTTCGCCAATAACTTTTCGCGTGGTCGCTGGCTACTTGGTAAAGAGGTGAGCTGCATTATTTCGTCCCTGAAAAATGATTTATAATTTAACTGTAATGCAAAAATAAAATTTCGCCTGTAAAACTGCGAATAAATTCCATATTAAAACTTCGTCCCCAAGGCAAAGATTTGCTATCGTTAGCGCATATCGACAAACAGTTTTATCAGAGTATGACAAAGTTAATGACCAATTTAGCGATAGAATTAGTAAATAAAAAAATTGTACTTGGTATCAGCGGTGGTATTGCCGCCTACAAATGCGCCGAACTTGTTAGACGTTTAAAAGATCATGGTTGTGATGTCAAAGTGGTGATGACTGAGTCAGCTAAGCACTTTATTACTCCGCTTACCATGCAGGCCGTAAGTGGTGAAATGGTCTCAGACTCTTTGCTCGATCCATCTGCTGAAGCCGCTATGGGCCATATTGAATTTGCTAAATGGGCTGATTTAATATTAGTCGCTCCTGCCACATCTAATATCATCGCAAAAATGGCAGTCGGCATTGCAGATGATTTACTCACCACTCTATTGCTGGCAACCCCCGCAAAAGTAGCAGTGGCGCCTGCAATGAATCAACAAATGTATGCCCACCCAGCAACTCAAGCTAACCTAGCAACTTTAAAACAGCGTGGCATTGCAATTTGGGGCCCAGGTAAGGGTGAACAAGCATGTGGTGATGTAGGTGCAGGGCGAATGCTTGAACCACATCAGTTAGTGGCACTATGCACGCAACCTTCGCAACCGCAACTACTAGCTGGTAAAACAATTACAATCACCGCAGGGCCAACTCGTGAGCCACTTGATCCGGTGCGTTTTATATCAAATCACAGCTCTGGGAAAATGGGCTTTGGGCTTGCACATGCGGCAGTTAGTTTAGGTGCAACGGTTAACCTGATTTCAGGTCCGGTAACAATTGCGCCACCACCAGGTGTAAACCTAATAAACATTGAGACCGCTGAGCAACTACTTGAACAATCACTTATTTTTGCTCCCAAATCGGATGCTTTTATTGGTTGCGCCGCGGTTGCCGATTATCGCGCCGCAGCGATAGCCGAGCAAAAAATGAAAAAACAAGGCGATGAACTGACTCTCACTTTAGTTAAAAATCCAGATGTAATTGCCGCAGTTGCTAGCCTTACAGAGGGTCGCCCATATACAGTTGGCTTTGCCGCAGAAACTCAAGATGTCGCAAGCTATGCGAAAGGCAAACTCAGCAATAAAAACCTCGATATGATCTGCGCTAACGATGTATCACAAACGGGCCTTGGTTTTAATTCAGATCATAATGCTTTAACACTGTTCTGGCATAATGAACAAAAAGAACTGCCCGTCGATACCAAAAGCGCATTAGCACTGAGTGTAATGAGTGAGCTTGCTAAACGATTGTAAAAAGGCTGGAAAGAAACTGAATAAAACATTAACATAGCCCTTATCGCTTGCTCAAAAAGTGAGTGATAAGTAGCCGCCAAAAGCTAAGTAAATAATTATAAAGAAAGGAATGTTCATGCCTGCGACAAAAAGAAGTAATCGCAAAGAGCAAATACTACAAGCACTCGCACAAATGTTAGAAACCAGCCTAGGTCAACGTATCACCACAGCAAAATTAGCTGCTGAGGTAGGCGTTTCTGAAGCTGCGCTTTATCGTCATTTCCCGAGTAAAGCACGGATGTTTGAAGGCTTAATAGAGTTTATTGAAGACACTTTGTTGTCGCGCATAAATCTCATTCTTGAAAACGAAAAAGAAACTCAAAGCCGTATCTATAATATTTTATTGCTACTACTGGCATTTGCTGAGAAAAATCCGGGGATCACTCGTATTTTGACCGGCGACGCCTTGCAAGGTGAACAAGAACGCTTGCGTGAGCGTGTACAAAGCTTGTTTGAAAAGCTTGAAACACAACTAAAACAAGTACTACGCGAGCGTAAACTTCGCGAAGGTAAAACCTTTCAAAGTGATGAGTTAACCATTGCCAACTTTTTACTTGCCTACATTGAAGGCAAGATGAACCAATTTGTCCGCAGTGACTTTAAAGCAAAACCTAGCGCGCAATTTGAAAAACAGTGGTTAGAATTACAAAAAATATGGCTTTAACTCCTAGCTCCTAAAATTATCAACCTTGTCGGTTTTCCTACAAGGTTTTTTTATAAATGTTACTTTCAACCTTTATTTTCGACCGCTTATCGTTTCTACTCGAATTGTTGAACAAACTCGTTATGATGATGCAGATGAAACAAAACGAGAAGTAACAATGAAAGCACAACTTTCACTACTCAGCGTAGCACTGGTTGCAAGCCTTGGCAGTGCCATGGCATCCGCAAAAGAGCCGCTACAATTTAAAGATGTATTCGATTTCAAAGCAGCTAAAACAACGCAATTATCTGAAAATGGTGAAGTACTGAGCTTTAGTGCAACCCCATACCGTGGCGATGCAACAGGCCAAGTCTATACCTTAAACAATAATAAATTACTTGCAGAAATTGAGCGCGGCACTAAACCTCAGATCAACAAAGCAGCTAACTGGGTAGCATTCACCCAAGTCCCTACTTTGCTTGAAAAAGAAACCACAAAAAAGAAAGACACCTTAAAAAACAATCTAGTACTCGTTAATACAATAACGGGGGAACAACAAGTTTTTGAGAACGTAAAAGATTACCAGCTCTCTGATGATGGTAACTGGTTAGCTTATCGCTTTGATGAAAAAGCAGATAAAGACGCTGATAGTAAAGATATTGATGACACAAAAAACACCGCTAAAACCAGTGAAATCAAACCTGATAAAAAAGATAAAGCGTTTGAGCTCATTGTTGTAAATTTAAAAGACAAAACAACTCATACAGTAAATAGCGTATTTAGTTACGCAATCAATACATTTGGCAGCGAGCTTCTTGTCAGCCAAAGCTATCCTGACGGTAACGATAACCAAGTAGCATTAATTACATTAAACCAAACATTTGATACGAGTGTATTAATTGATGAACCAGGCGTTGTTGCAAACAAAATAGTGTGGCATCCAACTAAGAATATTGCCGCATTTACACTGGGTAATTATGTAAATGACGATATGCGCCGTCGCGATCATCAGCTAAAACTGTGGCAAAACGAACAGCTTACAAATATTGCTGCTCCTGAAAAAGATTGGACTATTGGTAAAACAGCAAAATTGAGCTGGTCTGAAGACGGTGAACGCCTGTACTTTGAAAATCACCCTAAGTTAGCGGAAAAAATTAAAGAAAAGAAATACACCGATCAAGCCTCGTTATTTGATTACGATACGATACGCGACCAAAAAGGCCTTCACGTTTGGCATAACAACGATGCCGAAATTAAACCCCGCGAAGAGCAACAATGGAACGAGAGCAATAAAAATCGTCATTATCAAGCCGTTTACCATCTTAATGGCAAACAAGTTGCGCAACTAAGTAACACTGACATGCCAGATGTGGCACTCAATACCAACAATCGCACTGCGTTACTTGGCTCTTCAAATTTACCTTATCTTAAACGTATTATGTATGGCGGTTTTTTTGCTGACTACTATGCAGTCAATGTGCAAAATGGTGAGCGTAAAGCGATTATCAGTGATTACCCGTTTAGGCCCAGCCTATCACCCAGTGGACAATTTGCTGCTTACTTTGAAAATAGCCAAGTGCAACTCAAAGACTTAGGTAACAATAAAGTCAGTACCTTAACAACAGCGATTAAAGCAACGTTCGCTGATGATCAGCACGATTACCCTTCAACTCAACCGGGTTATGGTTTTGCCGGTTGGTTAACTGATAGCAGCCAAGTGCTGGTATATAGCAAATACGATATCTGGGCATTTGACGTTAAAACTCTCAAAGCCACACGCCTTACACAAGGCAAAGAAAACAACACGCAATATCGAGTCATCAAACTTGATAAAGACCAAGTAGGCTTTAAACAAGATGAAACTTTACTACTTAGCGCTACAAACTTACAGCAAAAGCAAACTGAAATAGCAAAACTCAATCTTGCTGATAACTCGATCAGCAAAGTATTAAGCGGTAAAAAACGTTTTGACGTGGTAAAAAAAGCTAAAAATGCCGATAAATACCTATTCACTGAGCAAACTTATCAGCAGTTCCCTGACTTTTATCAAACTGATTTTAGCTTTAAAAAGCCACAACGCGTTACTAACTTAAACCCACAAGTTAACGACTTTGCGTGGGGGCAAAAACCGGAGCTAATTAGCTATAAAGGCTTCGATGGTGAAGACTTACAAGGCGTATTGATAAAGCCTGCGGGCTATAAAAAGGGCGATAAAGTGCCAGTGGTGGTGTATTTTTACCGTTATATGAGTCAACGCATGTTTGATTTCCCTAAAATGGAATTAAACCACCGCCCTAACTTCCCAATGTTTACTTCGAACGGTTACGCGATTTTCTTACCTGATATTCGCTTTGAAATTGGTCACCCAGGTAAATCATCAACGCAAACCATGATCAACGCCACCCAAAAGCTGATTGATTTAGGTATCGCTGACCCTGATAAAATTGGCTTACAAGGGCATTCATGGGCGGGCTATCAAAGTGCCTTTATGATCACCCAAACTGATATGTTCAAAGCGGTAGTATCGGGTGCGCCCGTGTCAAACATGACCAGCGCTTACAGCGGTATTCGCTTAAAATCTGGATTAGCGCGTCAGTTCCAATATGAAACTGGGCAAAGCCGTATCGGTAAAACCTTGTTTGAAGCGCCAGAGCTTTACATCGAAAACTCACCGGTATTCTTCGCTGATAAAGTAAATACACCAATCTTAATTATGTTTGGTGATAAAGATGATGCTGTACCATGGCACGAAGGCGTACAGTATTATTTAGCGCTGCGCCGTGCAGGCAAAGATGCGACGTTTTTGCAGTATGAAGGTGAACCACACCACTTAAAGAAATTCCCTAACCAAGTGGATTTTTCAATTCGGATGATGCAGTACTTTGATCACTACTTAAAAGGCAAGCCTGCCGCTAAGTGGATGACCGAAGGCGAAGCTTTCATTGAAGAATAAGCTGAAGAATAAGCAGCCATAAACTAAAACGCCCAGCAAATGCTGGGCGTTTTTTATTTACCTAAAACTACCTAGCCCGCTGACGATTACCGCCAACCTTAGGTTTGGTATTGGCTTTTTTAAACTGGCTAAATCCGGTGTGACGACTAAGCGCTGGACGCCCGCCTTTACCTGCTTTAAGCGATTTTTCGTCACGGGTTTCTTCTGGCACTAAGCAGTTTGGACCTTTACCAATCAACTTAGCTTTGCCCATACTACGCAGTGCTTCACGGATCATCGGCCAACCTGCTGGGTCGTGATAACGCAATATCGCTTTATGTAAACGACGTTGACGCGCGCCTTTTGGCACCGGCACTTGCTCAGTATTATTTTTAATATTACGCAGCGAGTTCATCCCAGTGTGATAAATCGTGGTGGCATTAGCCATTGGTGACGGATAAAAATTTTGCACTTGATCTAGTTTAAAATCGTTCGACTTTAACCACAACGCCATGTTCACCATGTCTTCGTCTTTAGTGCCAGGATGCGCAGAAATAAAATAAGGGATCAGGTACTGCTTTTTCCCTGCTTCTTTTGAGTATTTATCAAAAAGCTCTTTAAACTGATCATATGCGCCCATGCCTGGTTTCATCATCTTAGATAATGGCCCGTCTTCGGTATGCTCAGGCGCTATCTTTAAATAACCACCAACATGATGGGTTACAAGTTCTTTGACGTAACGAGGGTCTTGCACAGCTAAATCGTAGCGAACACCAGAGGCTATTAGGATTTTTTTAATCCCCTTAACTTCACGGGCCTTTTTATACAACTCGATAGTCGGTGTATGGTCGGTATCCATATGCTTACAAATATCAGGATATACACATGATAAACGTCGGCAGGTACTCTCAGCTTTTTTGCTCTTACAACGCAGTTTATACATGTTAGCAGTTGGCCCACCAAGGTCCGAAATAACCCCAGTAAACCCTGGTACTTTGTCACGAATTTGTTCGATTTCTTCAATAATCGATTCTTGTGAACGACTTTGAATGATCCGTCCTTCATGCTCAGTAATTGAACAGAAACTACAGCCACCAAAACAACCTCGCATAATATTAACTGAGGTTTTGATCATGTCGTAAGCGGGGATTTTTGCAGTACCATAACTTGGATGCGGAACACGCTGATAAGGCAATCCAAACACCGCATCCATTTCATGTGTTTCAAGCGGATACGCAGGTGGGTTAACCCAAATAGAACGATCGCCATGGCGTTGGAATAACGCTCGAGCACAACCTGGGTTCGTTTCTTGATGTAAAATACGTGATGCATGAGCGTACAGTGGTTTATTAACACTCACTTGCTCAAACGCAGGTAGCTTAACGTAGGTTTTTTCCCAAGGTTTAGGACGCGCTGGCTGAATGGTAATTGGTTTTGCCGCTTCAGCTTGTAAATCAATACCCGCTTTTTTAAATTCGCTTTTGCTACAACCCACATCATCCGCACCATATGGGTTTGGAATTGGGTCAATTTTACCAATTTTATCAATCGCGGTGGAATCACTACCACGCCAGCCCGGTAATGGCTCTTTACGAATAACCGCCGTACCACGGATATCTTGAATGGTATCCATCGTTTCGCCGGCGGCAATACGATGAGCAACTTCTATTAATGGTCGCTCAGCATTACCGTAAATAAGAATATCGGCTTTGGCATCAAATAAAATACTACGGCGAACTTTTTCTTGCCAGTAATCATAATGGGCAATTCGACGTAAGCTGGCTTCGATACCACCTATTACAATTGGCACACCTTTGTAGGCTTCGCGGCATCGTTGTGAGTAAATCATCACCGCACGATCAGGACGCTTGCCACCCACATTACCGGGCGTGTAGGCATCATCATGGCGCATACGCTTTTCAGCCGTATAGCGGTTGATCATCGAGTCCATGTTACCGGCAGTCACACCAAAAAATAAGTTAGGCTTACCAAGAGCCATAAAGGCATCTTTCGAATCCCATTCTGGCTGAGCGATAATACCGACCCTAAAACCTTGTGCTTCAAGTACACGACCAATTACCGCCATACCAAAGCTGGGGTGATCTACATAAGCATCACCACTGATAATGATGATATCGCAGCTATCCCAGCCAAGGGCATCCATCTCTTCGCGTGTAGTTGGTAAAAATGGTGCTGTGCCGTAACACTCAGCCCAATATTTAGGGTATGAGAATAACGCTCGCTTGGCTTTAAGTGCGCTCATATAAAGTAACCAATTGCTTTAAAAAAGGTCGCAGAGTATACCCGAATTAATCACCAAGCGATATTAGCTATTTACACTGGCATCAAACATAATATTATTTTTTACTTTCAATATATTGAATAAGCTCAACTTCAGGCATCGGTTTAGCGTACATAAAACCTTGCACTTCATCACAACCCAATTGCTTAAGAAAATCAGCTTGTGCTTGTGTTTCAACACCTTCTGCAATCGTTTTTAATCCGAGCTGCGCGCCAAGAGCTATAACCAGCTTGGCAATTGCGCCGCTGTCTTTTTCGGGTAAGTCTTTGACAAATGCACGATCTATTTTCAACCTATCCAACGGTAACTTTTGCAAATAACTCAGTGATGAAAAACCAGTACCAAAATCATCTATCGCCACTTCAATACCAAACTCTTTTAGATCTTGCAGTGTTTCAATCACCATCGAGAGATCATCCATCACCACACTTTCGGTAACTTCTAATTCAATATTTTTTGGGTTTACCTGATATTTTCGCAAAGTATCTTTGACTTGTTGTGCGTAGCCTTTTACCTTAAATTGCGGTACCGACACATTGACCGCAATACAAATTTCAACACCTTGAACCTCAAGACGTTTTTGCTGCTGACAAGCCTGCTCCAATACCCATTGACCAATCTCAACAATTAGCCCGGCATCTTCAGCAAGTGGTACAAAAATCGCAGGAGAAATATAGTTACCTTGTCCCGATGGCCAACGTAGTAATGCTTCACAGCCTTTTAATGACAAATCACTAAACGCCAATTGCGGTTGATACCATACTTCCAATTTATTATTTTCAAAGTCTTGGCGAAGCTGGCGAATAATCCCTAATCGCCAAGCCATTTGCTCTTCCATATCGGGTGTATAACAAACAGCATTCCCCTGATTACCTTTTTTAGCGTGATTGAGTGCAATATACGCAAGCTTAAGTGTTTCAATACCGGTGGTTTGAAAGTCCAGTTGCTCGCACAAACCAATTTTAAAATTAACCGGTAACAGATGCTCTGCTGCTGCAAACGGTAAGCTTAAATTTTCACTTAATTCGTTTAGATCAAATCCATCGCGCTCAATTAAAAAACCAAATACATCTGCACCAATCCGTGACAGTAATTTAGCGTTTGGGTATTCTTGTTTGAGTCGCTCAACGATTGATGTAAGTAAGTGATTACCCACTTCTTGACCCAGACCATTGTTGATGTCTGAAAAATGAGCGACATCAATTAGAATAAATAGATACTCGTTACTATTTAATCGATGATACTTTTCAATTTGTTCAATAAAATCAGTTCTATTGGCAAGACCTGTTAACACATCTTTGTAGGCTGCATCTCTGAGTTTATTAAAAAGTCTGACGTTATCTAAGCCTACACTGACGTTTGTTAAGAAAATTTCAGCAAATTGCAATTGTGTTAAGCTTGGTTGGCTAACGTACTCTAAGTAAATAGCAGCCTGACGATTTTTACTTTTCAATAAAAACGTAGTGTCGTGCTCAGTGTGCTGATGTTCGCCAAACTCAAAACAATTTTGCACTTGCAAAATAATCCGCCCATCATCAAGTTGTTCTACACCTTGGCCAATAAAAGCACTAAACTCAGCGCAACCACCCAACACTTGAACTTGATAACTATCATCCAGACTGCCACACACAACCCCCCTTGGCGCACAATCTAAAATTACCGAGAGCTGCTTAATCACCGCCATAGTAAATGCTTTAATGTCGGTAAAACCTAAAATTGCCTTTGAGGCTAACAGAATATTATTTAACGCTTTGCTTTGATATTCAAGTTGGCAAACTTGTTCGTATGAGCGAATAGCTGTAACTAACGAGGTAACTAGCTTACTGCGGGTAAGTTCGGTTTTAGTTTTATAATCATTGATATCATATTCTCGGATCACCTGTTCTTCAGGCGCATATCCAGGCTGACCCGTTCGTAAGATAATTCGTACGTTATGATTTTTCAGCGTATCACGTACCTCTTTAACTACTTTTAAACCCGCATCATCGGATTCCATGACTACATCTAACAGTAATACCGACACATTATTAGTATTAGCTAACACTTCAACTGCTTCAGCGCCAGAATAAGCATGATGAAAACGCAGTGTTCTTCCCCAAAACTCGACGCCTGAGAGTGCTAGTTCTGTTACAGTGTGAATTTCAGGATCGTCATCAACAATCAGAACATCCCAGTAATCTTTGGGCACAACCTCTTCATGAGGCTCATCTTCATGGTTAAAAAACAAAAAATCATTGTGTTCTGACGTCATTCCAAATCCTTTAAATTCAAATATTACGCGCCATCATTTAATATTGAGACAATTCAGTTATTGACTAATAAGTTATCACTATTTAACTTATGATACAGTATTAATGTCGATGATTAATGAATATTGATTTACAGATTATAGTCGATATTCAGCAGCTTGCTGTGCGACAGTGGAATTTATAATTTAAGGAACAGCCATTAATATTTTACCCAGAATTACTAAATTTATTTTTCTGATTACTTTAATTCTTTTGGTAATTGGGCTGCTATTGCCACAGCAATACCAAGTACAAAAGAGCATTGAAATTCATGCTCCGCAAACAGATATCACCCCGTTACTTAGTGATTTTACCAAGTGGTCTAGCTGGTCACCTTGGCAAAAAGTAGATCCGAGTATTGTTTTCACGCTTGGAGAGCCGAGCTCTGGCGTTGGTGCTCATCAATTTTGGCAAAGTAGCTGGGGATTTGGTGAAATGACGATTACCAATATAAGCAGCACTAAAATCAATTTTAATATTCTCTTTAATGAAGAGCATATTGTTACAGGTGTGGTCTCTTTTTCACCACTAGCTAATGGTAATCAAGTGACATGCTCACTAGATGGCGAAGTTACTACTTCAATTTTAGGTGGTTACTTGGCGCTATTTAGCCAATATATTTTGGCAAATACGGTGAAACTTGGACTTAATAATTTAAAAACTACTGCACAGCTGCAAATAGCCCCACACAGCGAGAAGATCGATGACGATTCAAACAGCCCAAGCAAAAATTAACCTTGCTCATATAATTGAAACTAAGCTAGGTTACTCGATGAGTAAAACCAGTTCGACTCGCCTTACCAGTACCAGTGATGATAGTTATGGCCCACAAGGGCAAAGTAAACTGCCCTATCAAGTCAATAGTGATAACTCAACACTCAATAGAGCCCAACATCGCCAACAATTGCTCCTTATCAAACAACAACACAATATTGAAGCGATTATGGCCATGGCAATGGATTTTTGCCCTGACGTAACTAGTAAAGGGCAACCTGACAGTGATTGGGTCGAACGCTTTATTGCACTATGTGAAGATACTTCAAACGAATCAATGCAAAAGCTGTGGGCAAAAATTTTAGCGGGAGAAACGGTATCACCGGGAACATTTTCAATTAAAAGCTTACAAACACTTAAGCAAATGACCCAGCGCGAAGCGGATGCATTACAAAAATGTACCGCGATTTGTGGCTATAATGAAAAAGATAATAGCCATTTAATTTTATTAGGCTTTTATAAAAAACCTTCGCTATTTGATTTGCTACGCAAAGGCAATAAAGTGTCGTTTAACTTAGGTAAAGCTGGGATCAGCTTTCCTGATGTATTAACTTTGATGGATATCGGCCTAATCTACCGTAAAGAAATTGAATCCGCAGCACTTAAGGCGGGCCAAGAAATGAATCTGACATTTTTAACCCAACGGATTGCACTCAAACCAAAAAATAACGATTTAGTGCTCAGTTACTATAAATTTACGCAAACGGGTGATGAACTTAGAAAATTGATTAACACGCCAGTTAATAAGGCCTATAAGCACTTGTTAAACAGTGCACTTGAGGAAGAGTTTGAAGTAGCGTGGCACGCAATTAAATAACGGTACCACGCCAAAGCACACAAATTAGAAGTGAATTTGTATGCCGGCAAATGGACCTGATGCATCAATATTAGTATATAGATTATCAATATCATCAAGCTCTAGCGTCATTTTACGGTAACCCGCTTTGATATCTAAATCTACCGCTAAGTTATCAAGTAAAGCCCATGCAATACCCGCTTGGTAGTCTTGTACTTTGCTATCATCGATAGCAAGTAAGCTGCCTTCAAAGAAGACGCTTAAACCCGTTAACGGTAAGCCTACTTCAGCACGACCATAAACTAATGGCACAAAGCCTGAGAAATCAACAACTACTGTTTTTTCATCATCCGAATTCTGAACTTTCCCTGTAACTGATATCTCTCCATCAAACTGCTTAGCATTTACACCTAAGTCGATAGACAACAAGTCATTATCGAAAATTTCGTAGTAAAGAATATAGTCCATATGTGAAAAATCACTGATAGCATTTACACTTGAGCCGCTAACAAAGACACTACCACCAAAATAAAATGAGCTGCCATTTGGAATATCTCCCAAACCATTTAACTCAAGCTCGGTATACTTTAACTTAATATTTGGCACTAATGGAATTGGATGCTCAAGCGCTGCGTAGTAGCTAATGAAGGTTTCATCTTCAAAATTAAAGTCTTGCATATTACCGCTATCAGAAAAGCTACCTGAATTATCAGATTGCCAGCCATCAACACCAACATATAAACCTAATAGAGTGTCAGCGTGAGCCGCTGGAGCTAAAAATGCCATCGAAAGGGCAGCGGCTAAACAGTACTTTTTCATGTGTTATCCTTGCGCTAAAAGTTCGCTAAGTTCAATAAGAGCCGCATTGGCTCGTGAAATATAATTTGCCATTACTAATGAGTGATTAGCAACAAAACCAAAACCATTACCATTTAAAATCACCGGACTCCAAACAGTCTCTTGGGTTGCTTCAAGCTCACGTATAATTTGTTGTAAGCTCACACGTGCATTCTTTTTCTCTAATACATCAGCAAAGTCATATTCTACAGCTTGCAAAAAATGTAATAAAGCCCAAGTTGCACCGCGTGATTCATAAAACACATCATCAATTTCCCACCAAGAGGTTTTTATCTGATTTTGTAATGGTGCATAAGTCGCTTGGTGTGCTTCTTTGTCACCAGCTAAATCAGTATTTAACCGATCTTGACCAACGCTGGCACTTAACCGCTGACTTAAACTACCAAGGCGTTTTTCGGCTTCTTTTAACCAGCCTCGTAGGTTGTCTGCCCGCGCGTAAAACTGACTGTCACGGCTGTTTTGGTCAGCTATTTGAGTACGATACACGATTAATAAATCAATGCCTTTTTGGTATTCACTCTCGGCACTTGGCCACGCCCATGCTTCTGAACTAATATTAAATTGGGGCTGGGCTTTTTTTAGAGCTTCATGTTCGGTCGATTGCGACTGAGAACGGCTAAAGTCTTTACGCATTGATAGCGCCAAATCGCGCGTCATTTCTAATGCGCCATATTCCCAAGCAGGCATATTATCCATAAGAATACTCGGAGGTATTACATCATTTGATAAATAGCCACCAGGTTTATTCAATAATGTGCTGGCAACATTAATCAAAGCCGTAGTTGTTGTGTAACCTGTTACTAGTTTTTCGCCACGCTGCTGCGCATCCTGTTTAGCTTGCGTGATCACATTTACGCGGCTTGGCTCAACACTCCAATACACAGATACGGCATAAAATAAAATAAAAACTAATATTAGCCCTGCTATAATTTTCCCTTTATGTTGTGACATTTAATCTCCTAGTGATGTGTATGGTGCTGTTCAGATAGTGATACTTGCTCAACTTGGCTTTCTAATGAAACCACGGTAGCTTGAGTAAATACACGATCTCCATTGCTAAAATATAGCGTGAGTTTGAGTTCTTGCCCTATTTTTAACGGCTCTTTTGGTTCAAAAACCATTAAATGATAACTACCTGGCTTAAAATCTAGCTGTTGATGTGCTTTGATCTCTAACCCATCTACTTTTTGCATTTTCATCATACCATTAACATGCTGATGTTCATGTACTTCAACTCGTCCTAAGCCCTCAAGGCTAGCCTTAGTTAATGTCACTGCTGCATCACCATGATTAACAAGCGTTAAATAACCAACACTGGATTGACTGCCAGGTAAAAAAATCCTTACTTGGGCATTGCTAACTACAATATCACTTGCTGTATCATGTTGATGCTCTGCATGGGCAAATAGCACAGGAGAGTATAGGCCTACAGCTAAAAAAGCCGCTGTGAAGATAGTTAGTAATGGCTTAAGAGTCATTTCGATCCTTGTTATAATAATCACTTTAAGTGCTAAATTTAGCATATTTGCGAAAAAATAGTCAGCTAAATTAGCATTTAAGGTAACCTCTGTGTGGCAAGCTATGCCACCTTTTTATTATCCGCGACTAACCAACACAGAAAAACAATCAGCAGTAGCGGCCATGCGATCATCACAGAACCAAACAACAAAGCCAGCATCACGCCGACTCCTATTATTAGACCTGCGCCAATCAAACCAACACTAACCAGCGCAATAATGGCAATAACGACCACCACAGCGACTAATGCACCAAATAGTTCAATGCCAACCCAACTCAAGTCAGCAATCCACAAAGGGAGCTGCCATGAGTCAAACTGCATTATCTCAAATGGACTAGAAGCGATAAACAATGCTGCTAGTAGACACAGTGCAATAATTTTCATGGCGCTCTCCTAATAAACCTTGTTGTCTAAACAACAATGTGCAATTAAATAACCCGCACCAATAAACAGTGGGAACTGAATAAACAGTACAATAGTTGCTAATCGAGTTGCCCAAATCGGAAAGTCAAACCGACGCGCTAAGCCACTACATACTCCCGATATTTTTTTATTTAATGGATCTTTACACCATTGAGTATTGTTATTAAATGTATTCATTTTTATAACTCCTAAGCCGACTGTTTTACTTTAGCTTTAAGTGCTGCAAGCTCTTTATCCAAGGCTTCGTCTTTTACAAGCGCATCAATTTGCGTTGCCGTGTCTGATTGATTAGCTGCAGCCATTTCGTATGCTTCCACTTGTGATTCAATTGACTCAACTCGGCGCTCAATCACATCAAAACGCGACAGTGCATGTGCCACTTTATCGCTATGTAACTGCTGATTAACTCGTACTCGTGCATTTAAAACACTATGCACCTGAGTTAAGCTCTGCCGCTTTGCTTTGGCAGCACTAAGTTTGTCTTGTAAACGCTGTGCATCGTCAGCTAACTTGGCCAATGAATCGGTTAATTTAACAAGCTCAGGTTCAACAGCTGCCATATCAGCGACTACACGCTGCTTTTCTTTTAATGCGGCTGTGGCTAAATCATCTCGGCCTTTACTAACGGCTATTTCGGCTTTTTCTTGCCATTGTGCTATGGATGTTAACTTATCACTTTGCTGGCGTTTCAATGCTTTTTCTTCACACAAAATCGCTGCAGTAGTAGTACGACACTCATTCAGAGCTTGTTGCATCTCGATAATAAGTAAATTAAGTAGTTTTGCTGGATCCTCTGCCTTATCAAGCACAGCGACCAAGTTTGATTGAATTAGATCATTAACACGATTCATTAGGCCCATGATTTTCTCCTGTTGATTATGGGTGATTACACCAAGGAGATTCCAAGACTTATGCCATGTCGTTAGAAAAACAACTAAAACAATAAATAACAATAGGATAGAAAGATAACATCAATTTAAAAGTGACGTTTAGCTGAATTAAAATACGTTAAATTAACTAAAAAAGTGATATTTTGACTAAATTTTAGGATCAAAAAAAGCCACTAAAAAGTGGCTTCCAAGATTAAAATTTCAGCTATTCAGGCACAAAACTTAATGCTTTATCCATCACTGATAAATCTGCTTGCTTACCATGGCCGTTTTCAGATAAATGACGTCTAAATCCTCGCGCCCCTGGTTGGCCTTGGAAAATACCCAACATATGGCGAGCTATATGCCAAAAGTTAGCGCCTTGGCGCATTTCATCTTCAATATAACCATACATTGAACGCACCACGTCATGACGCGATAATGTACACGCAGTATCACCGTAAATTTTCTCGTCCACTTCACTTAATATAAATGGATTACTATACGCTTCACGACCGATCATAACGCCATCAAGATGCGCTAAATGAGCAACACTATCAGCGATGGTATTAACCCCACCATTTAAGCTTAAATCAAGCTGTGGGTAATCTTTTTTCAGTTGATAAACACGCGGATAATCAAGTGGTGGAACTTCACGGTTTTCTTTCGGACTTAATCCCTTTAGCCATGCTTTACGGGCGTGAATAATAAAGTCATCACAGCCAACCTTATGACTCGCTTCGATCAGCGCACATAAAAACTCATATGAATCCTGCTCATCAATACCAATGCGTGTTTTCACCGTAACAGGAATAGTAACCTCCGCCTTCATTGCTGCAATACAATCAGCAACAAGCTGCGGCTCGCCCATTAAACACGCACCAAAGCGGCCATTTTGCACTCGATCCGAAGGGCAACCAACATTTAGGTTTACTTCATCATAACCACGTTCAGCAGCCAGTTTTGCACACTTTGCCAAAGCTTCAGGATCAGAGCCACCTAATTGCAAAGCAACGGGGTTTTCATGTGTATTAAAGTGTAGATAATCACCACGCCCAAATAAAATTGCACCGGTTGTTACCATTTCGGTGTAAAGCACCGCATGCTTGGTCATTTTACGATGAAAAGTACGGCAATGGCGGTCTGTCCAATCGAGCATGGGTGCCACAGAAAAACGTCTATTCAAAGTAAAATCCTCAGATGATATATAAGTATAAGGGTTATTCCCTCATTGGAAGGCGCTATATTTTACACAAATCAAAGCCGAGCTTCAATCGTAAGCAAGTTGTTGTTTGTCGGTAGCAGAGATTGAGTTGTTTAACGCAGCAACAAAAATGTATGCTGCGCTTTAGATAATATACTTAAAACGATTTTGTTAGATTATCAAATTGCTGGCCTTGCACTGTAATAGTGGTTTTTTCTAAGCTTATATAATCATTTTTTTGCTTGGGGTTAACCAAACGTGCTGCGACTTCAAATTTAGCAACTTTAGCTTCGCTATTTAGCTCAAGTATTTTTAAAGATGAATGAGTATCATGCTTAGCTGACTGCACATAATATTCACCAGCCCAACTGGCATCAAACACTAAATTAGGCGCATTTTTAGCGGAAGATTCAATAAACACTCCCTCTTTAATTTCGTCTCGTAATAAAGTAACGGTGTAATGATCTCCTCCCGTATGACCGAAATATACGGTAACGGCATGATTGTCATTATGACTAAAATCATAGTCAGTAACTTGAATAACCTTCATTTCGCTTGGAGGCGGTTCAACGCAAGCCGTTAATCCTAAAGCGAGAAAACCGCATAAAATAATCTTTTTTAATAACATTTTTCATTCCTTAAATTTTATTACGTTATATTTAATCTAGATAATTCTAAGCAATAATTCAAAATTTTATATGACAATAGTTTTTTAACAGCGCTACACAGCCTTTATATGAATACTTGTAAGCCAAAATAATGGGCTATCCCGTCGAGTATATTTGTCACGGCAACTGATGAAAGGATCAAACCCATGATCCGGCTAACGATACTCGCACCGCTATCACCAATTAATTTGTGAACATGGGTTGCCAACAGTAAAAGCACAAGTACCACAGTAAGAACAGCTAACATCATTGATGAAGTAATTAACTGCTCAACCCACGTGTATTCAGTATTACGAGTCATCAAAACAGCGCCAAGCATCGCGCCTGGACTGGCGATTGATGGGATAGCTAAAGGGAAAATGGCCGTTTCAGTGCTATCACGTACACTTTTAATTTCCATTTCTGGTTTACTTTCACCAAAAATCATCGACAAAGCGAACAGCAATAACACGATACCACCTGCGATTTGAAACGCTGACAAGGGGATATTAATAGCATTTAAAAGCAGCTCCCCAGCGACAACAAAAAACAATAATACCCCAGCAGACACCAGAACAGCTTTCAACGCGACTTTACGTTTGAATTTGTCACTATCTCCGCGTGTTAAGGCTATAAAAACAGGCACAGTACCGATTGGATCGATAACCGCAAAAAAGAAAATAAATACCGCTAATAATTCATTCATTGTTAGCCTTCCTAGAATAAAACTGTCTAATAAAAACGCTGCAACTACAATACAGTATGTTAGTATAACACGGTAGCGTAAGGATAAGAGAAGATGAAAATAGAATCACTCGTTAGTAAAGCCAAACAAGTGTGTGACAATCGCGGTGCGCGATTCACTCCAATTCGTGAAAAAGTATTTCGCCTATTAGCAAGTGCGCAAGGCGGAGTGGGCGCTTATGATTTATTAGAGCAACTAAAACTCACTGAATCAGGAGCAAAACCAGCCACAATTTACCGTGCCTTAGACTTTTTAGCTGAATTAGGTTTTATTCACAAAATTGAAAGTACTAACGCATTTATGTTGTGTCATCATTTTGATCATATCCACCCTGTACAACTGTTGATATGCGACAGTTGTGGTTTTGTCAAAGAGCTGCACTCTAGCGTGATTTCGCATGAACTTAATAGTCTTGCTGCTGAGAGTGGTTTCGTCGTATCGGGGCAAACTATTGAAGCCCATGGTAGATGTGGAAATTGTAAAGAATAATTAAGTGCAGAGCTAAAATAACTCACTACACTTTAACGTATAACCGCAGTTAAACTGCTAAATTCGAGGGATAAACAATAATGAATGTAGAGTTCATCAATCCTTTTTTATCATCTTTATTAAATGTGCTCAGCACAATGGCGCAAACCGAACTAAAACCGGGTAAGCCGAAAATAAAAAAAGATGAAGTTGCCTGTGGCGACGTTTCGGGATTAATTGGCATGGTAGGACCGCAAACTAAAGGTTCATTTTCGATCACTTTTGATGAGAGCCTTGCCTTGACTATTATGGAAAGAATGCTAGGTGAACGCCCTGATTCGATCAATGAAGAAGTAACCGATATGGTTGGTGAAATTACCAATATGGTCACTGGTGGGGCAAAAAATCTACTTGGTGAAAAAGGCTATGACTTTAATATGGCTACACCAATCGTTGTGTCTGGTAAAGGCCATACCATAACTCATAAAAGTGAAGGGGCAAAAATATTAATCCCATTTACCTCTGATGCCGGTAATGCCAATATTGAAGTTAGTTTCGATAAAATATGAGCTGGTTGCAAAAAACCATTCAATTAAAGATCCACCTTCTAAAGAAGGTGGTTTTGAATTAGCCCCCTAAAAGGGAGCGTTGTTTACTCCAGAGTTAACGGAGCTTGCTCTTGTCTCCCCCTTTCTGCTGATGCCTGACATATCTTCGTATTGTTTCTTCGTTTACCATCTACTGAAGTAGGTGGTTTAAGGGCTGAAAATAAAAACCCGCTATAAGCGAGTTTTTAACTAGAAAACAGTATCCATCTTAGCTTTTTTTAGTTGTATATATACCAACACTGAGTGCTTGGAAAACTTTCTAGATTACCATTCATGTTTCTAACTTGAACAATCGTGTTTACACATCTTTTAACTCTTCTTAATTGTCTTTCCCACAAAAAGTCCCACATAGCATCACTGGCATTTAAGTCATAGTCTCTATTCCCCAACCAGCTTGTTTCATTTCCCTCTACGACTCTATAAATAAATTCAGAAAGCTTTACATACCCATTTAAATCTATATCGGCACGTATGTATGCGATAACATTCCCATGCGGATTCAAAAACTTAAAAAATACAGGCTTATTACTAGCTTTTAAAAAAAGGTCAACAGCTGTGGTGATATCAGAAAATGAAATGGAGCGATCTAGCTCCAATAGTCTATTTTTAAGATTATCCTCAATTTTCTTTCTATTCGCATTTCCAACCATTGCTTTAAAAAAAATGCTTATATCTCCAACTAGATGCTGTAAATGTTCTTTGTAATCACTTAAGTTACAATTTTTTTGATCGCAATCTTCAAAACGTAAATTAATATCTAATTTATTTACCTTCACATTTTTCTTAGTACTAAGCGTCAATGCTCCTTGCTTTTTTGTCTCTGTAAATAGTGAAGCATAATATTTTACTTCAAACATTTTGCCTGATATCAATAACTCTTCTTCACCTTCAATTTTACTTTTACCTGTGATTAACACCTTTATTGGACACACCTCATAATAGTGGTCAGGCTGATTAGGTTTATCACAATCATCTAAAGGCGCAGAAAATGCTCCGAATGAAATAAAAACAAAACCCATTAACATTAAATATTTCATAAATAAATTCCCTTTTGAGTTATTCCCATATTTTACAATAGCAAAAAAAGGGAATTACTCAAAAAATATAAAACTTAAAGTGGCTGATAAACGGACTGAATACACTAAATTGATGTGGGAAGCCGTGTGTCTCTTAGAAATCAGCTAAAGCCTTAAACATAACGCTTAGAACGTCTTTTAGATGACGACATGTGTTTATCTGCTAGTGAATTAATAGAGATTGGATGTTTACTTAAAGAGATTGGAGCGGTACACGAGGCTCGAACTCGTGACCTCGACCTTGGCAAGGTCGCGCTCTACCAACTGAGCTAGTACCGCATAATATTTTTCACTTTAAAATTACTCCAATTTCTTTGGTTAGAAATTGGAGCGGCACACGAGGCTCGAACTCGTGACCTCGACCTTGGCAAGGTCGCGCTCTACCAACTGAGCTAGTGCCGCATTTCAAAATAGTCAGTAATTTGTCCGTTGGTGCGCGACAAGTCGCGGTAAAACGTTCTGGCAACTGAGCTAGTGCCTCATTTCAAAATAGTCAGTAATTTGTCCGTTGGTGCGCGACAAGTCGCGGTAAAACGTTCTGGCAACTGAGCTAGTGCCGCATTATAATTTTTAGGTTCTAGGTTCTAAAAAAGTTTATAGCTTTTAATTTGAAACTTGCTGCAATTTCTTTGGTGAGAAATTGGAGCGGCACACGAGGCTCGAACTCGTGACCTCGACCTTGGCAAGGTCGCGCTCTACCAACTGAGCTAGTGCCGCATTTCAAAATTGTCAGTAATTTGTCCGTTGGTGCGCGACAAGTCGCGGTAAACGTTCTGGCAACTGAGCTAGTGCCGCATTCAAAATAGTCAGTAATTTTTCCGTTGGTCCGCGACAGGTCGCGGTGAACGTTCCGGCAACTGAACTAGTGCCGCATTCAAATTGCTCAAGCACACTAACCCCGCGGGGGTTATCGTCTTAAGCGGGGCAGGATTCTACAATAATCCGATGTGTTTGCAAGTGTTTTTTACAAATTAAAGAATTTTTCTTGGTAGACTTTTAATTCCATGATGGAATCTTTGATATCATCAAGAGCAAGGTGTGAACCTTTTTTGTGCACTTGTGCTAAAACTTCTGGTTTCCAGCGTCGTGCTAGTTCTTTGATAGTGCTTACGTCTAAATTACGATAGTGGAAGTAATCTTCCAGTTCACGCATATATTTATTCATAAAGCGTCTATCTTGGCCTATTGAATTACCACACATAGGCGAAGCGCCTGCAGGAACCCACTGCTTTAAAAATGCCAAAGTTTGTTCAACAGCATCTTGCTCTGTGAATGTGCTCGCTTTACAGCGTGCAGTTAACCCTGACTGACCATGTTGCTTAGTACACCATTCATCCATACCATCAAGCAACTCATCACTTTGATGAATTGCAATAGTTGGCCCTTCAGCCAAGATGTTTAACGCACTGTCGGTGACAACCGTGGCTATTTCGAGTATTTTGTCTGTACTTGGTTCAAGACCTGTCATTTCGAGGTCGAGCCAAATCAGATTTGATTTATGAAAAGACATAATTACCTTGCGGTGCTTTCCTTTAGATCTAACGCATTTAGATATATCATATTAGTATCATCAGTCGACCTAAAGCTTTTTTTTCAAAAAGCACGACATTTAACTAAGTTATGGGCCAAAAGTGGCAAAACAGAAGAAATTAAGTAAAGGTCAATCCCGTAGGATTAAGGCCAATCACCAAAAACGCTTGTCTAATGCAGATTCTGCGCCAACCACTAACAAGGTTGAGCAATGGCAAACTGACAATTTAGGTGCGCCTGAAAATGCCGTGGTGATCAGTCGGTTTGGTCAACATGCCGATATTGAAACTGATAACGGAGATGTTTTGCGCTGCAATATTCGCCGTACCGTTAAAGGTATTGTTTGCGGAGACGAAGTGCAATTTCGCCGCGCAAAAGTCAGCGAAGGTGATTTAGCTGGCGTTATAGAAGCGATGCATGAACGGCGCTCGCAACTTACTCGCCCTGATTTTTACGACGGTGTAAAAGTCATAGCCGCCAACATTGACCAGATTTTGATGGTCTCTGCGGTACTACCAGAGTTTACCCCCAGTATTATCGACCGCTATTTAATTGCTTGCGAAGATATGGGCATTGAGCCTATTTTAGTGCTCAATAAAATAGATTTAATTGATGAGCCTGGGCTTGCTAACATCAATAAAATTCTGGATATTTATAGGTCACTTGATTATCAAGTATTACTAGTCAGTAATAAAACCGGTTACGGTATTGATGCACTCAAAGAAACCTTAATTGATAAAAATAGTATTTTTGTTGGTCAAAGTGGTGTGGGTAAATCAACTTTAGTTAACACTGTTTTACCTGATGCTGAAATACTGACCAAAGAGGTCTCTGAAAATAGTGGCCTTGGCCAACACACAACAACCGTGTCACGACTTCATCACTTACCTTCAGGCGGTAACTTAATTGATTCCCCTGGTATTCGTGAATTTGGCTTGTGGCATTTAGATGTAGAGCGCGTTACTTGGTGCTTTAAAGAGTTTCGCAAGTTTATTGGCGGTTGCCGCTTTAGAGACTGTAAGCATTTAAATGATCCGGGCTGTATAATTCGCCAAGCAATCGATGATGGTGATATTTCACAGCTACGTTTTGATAGCTACCATAGAATTTTAGAAACAATGGCCGATGGCCGAGCGGGTGCTCGTGCTCCACGCGTATAATTTTTTAGGAAAAAACTTGTGAGTTTAGACAAATTCAAAATCGCAATGCAGTACGCAATGCCAAAACATTTTGTATCCCGTATGGTAGGCAAGTTAGCTGCAGCTAAAGCAGGCGCACTAACAACTACTTTAATTAAATTGTTTATTAAACAATATAAAATTGATATGAATGAAGCGCAATATAGCGACCCAGCTCACTATAAAACGTTTAATGAGTTTTTTACTCGTCCTTTAAAAGAAGGCGTTCGGCCATTAACCACTGAAGATGACATCATTACTCATCCTGTAGATGGTGCCATCAGTCAACTAGGCCCAATTGTTGAAGGCCAGCTTATTCAAGCCAAAGGACATGGCTATAGCTTACAAGCTTTACTTGGCGGCTCAGAGCAAGATACAGCGCCTTTTTTAGGCGGCGACTTTGCAACGATTTACTTAGCGCCAAAAGATTATCATCGTATTCATATGCCGATTGATGGCACCTTGAGTAAAATGATTTACGTCCCCGGTGATTTATTTTCAGTAAACCCACTTACCGCGCAAAATGTACCTAACCTATTCGCTCGTAACGAACGCGTAGTAGCCATTTTTGAGACTGAAATTGGCCCGCTTGCCATGGTATTAGTGGGTGCAACAATTGTTGCCAGTATCGAAACTATTTGGGCAGGTACAGTTACACCACCAGCAGGTAAAGATGTATTTAGCTGGAACTACAAAACCTCAGGTGAAAATGCAATTACCTTGAAAAAGGGTGAAGAGATGGGTCGCTTTAAATTAGGCTCCACGGTTATTTTAGCCTGGGGTGCTAATAAAGCAGATATCTTTGATGATCAAAAACCAGGCACAGTGACTCGCATGGGCACACCGTTTGCTAAAATTGATGATTGATGATTGATGATTAATACCTAATTAATAATTAAGTTATAACTCATTTTAATTAAAAACGCGGACTGACTAATGCAGTCATGCCGCGTTTTTTATTTAAGCTCTTTCCCCAGCACACTCAGTACATTCGGGCGCTTTAGTTAATTTAAACTGCTGCTGCGCTAAACTTAGCCCATCAAAACGAATAAACTGACTGCCTTGATGATGGCCCAGCAAGATATTAACTGCCAACAGTGCTTGCATCGAGCCAATAACACCTAACAACGGACTAAGCACGCCCGCGTTACTGCAATTAAGCGCTTGCTGTTGCGGTTGTGCTCCAAATATACACCCGTAACAAGGGCTCTGTGGCTGGCGAAAATCGAAACACATCAACTGCCCTTCACTCGCTATTGCCGCCCCCGACACCAGTGGAATACCCAGTGCCAAGCATTGCTGGTTTACTACATAGCGAGTGCTGAAGTTATCGCTGCAATCAAGTACTAAGGTTGCGCCAGTAAAAACTTGTTCAGCATTTTCAGTGGTTAGTTTTGCACTTACTGTGTTGATCTTGATTTGATTATTTAAGCTGCTTAATACTTTGCCCGCAGCGCTGACCTTATCTTGCCCTAAATGATTTACTTTATAGAGCACTTGGCGCTGTAAATTTGAAAGCTCAACCTTATCATCATCTAGCAAGCTTAATTCGCCAATGCCAGCCGCAGCTAAATACAGTAATGCGGGGCTGCCTAACCCCCCCGCTCCAATTACCACAACGTGAGCGGCTTTGAGCTTTAATTGCCCTTCAAAGCCGACTTCTTTAAGCATTAAATGACGACTGTAACGTAACTGCTCTTTGTCAGATAAAGATCCTTTTATTGCCTCACTCATTGCTATTAATAGCCATTTGTAAATCGGCAATCGCCTGTTGATAGTCACTGGCCTCACTAATAGCCCTAACAACAGCTACACTGCCAACACCGGTTGCAGCAACCTCGCCCGCTCGTGCTAAATCAATGCCACCAATAGCTACCGTTGGGTAATCACTCATTAACG
This sequence comes from Pseudoalteromonas sp. SG41-5, assembly GCF_014164495.1. Classification (NCBI taxonomy): domain Bacteria; kingdom Pseudomonadati; phylum Pseudomonadota; class Gammaproteobacteria; order Alteromonadales; family Pseudoalteromonadaceae; genus Pseudoalteromonas; species Pseudoalteromonas sp. SG41-5. The sequence goes on from NZ_JACJFH010000030.1 coordinate 27,056, forward strand.
GCACAAAATGCTTTAACTTTTCAAGCCCTTGAATTTGCCCTGTCATATCTTTGGTCGTGGTTGGGTAAATAGCGCCAAACGCCATATAACTCGGGCGGTAATTATGAGCGCGCAGCATTTCATAAAAACCATGGGTCGAAATCCCCAAACGCATGCCCGACTCTTTAATGGCCACCAGATTAGCCTCAAGTAAATCTTCTTGACCTAAATGCACACCATAAGCGCCATGTTTGATTGCCAGCTGCCAATGATCGTTGATATACACATTGCCATCGTACTTTTTACCAAGTGTGACCGCCGCAGCAATAGCGTGTTCAAGCTCTTCTTCGCTGGCGTTTTTCATTCTAAGTTGTACAGTTTTAACGCCTTGCGCTAAACACTTTTCTAACCAATCGAGACTATCAACCACTGCATATAAACCAAGCTGTTTGTTTTCACACTCAGTAAAACCTGCCGCCATAGTAAATTCGTTTGGTTGTTCAAAATCCAGCTCATCACCCAGCCAACTACCCGCTTCAATGACTTGTGGGTAATCATCAAGATTATCGGGAAAGCTCGTTTGTGCCACAGGGCCAATTCCTTCACCATAACGAACCGCAGCTTTTAAACCTTGATTTATATAGGCTTTGGCTAAAATAAAGGCATCTTTAAGCGGGTAACCTTTCGCTAAACACGCTGCAATCACTGACGCCATACTACAACCGGTACCATGGCTGTGCGGCGTTTGAATTTTTTCGTTACCAAGCCAATATTCATTACTGCCATAAGAGCTGGCATCACTGCAGTAATCAATGCAATATCCGCTTGGATAATCCCAATGGCCACCTTTGATCAGCACCGCTTTTGCGCCCCAACTTTGTAGCTTTTGCGCAGCCTCGATCACAGCACTGGGACCAATTAAATATATCCCAGTGAGCAACTGCGTTTCATGGGTATTCGGAGTGATCACATCCACCAGCGGCAATAAGCATTCTTTAATTGCGCTAACGGTATCTTCTTCTGTCAGTAAGTCACCACTGCTAGCAATGGCCACCGGATCATATACAACCAAAGGCGCAACCGGCCAAGTGGCTTTATAATGTTTTAGATGCTCACTGATCAATTGAATTTGCTGCACATTGGCAAGCATACCAATTTTAATAACACGGGCTTTCATGTCGCTTTCAAGGGCGAGTAATTGCGACTCAATAACATCGGTTGAAATCGGGTTAAGTGCTTCAACGCCTAGGCTGTTTTGCGCAGTCAATGCGGTGATCGCTGTACAACCATGGACGCCAAAACTTTGCATCGCTTTAATATCCGCCTGAATACCTGCACCACCGCCAGAGTCAGAGCCAGCAATTGTCCAAACAACATGATTCATAGTTACGTATTTCCTAATTTTTTACTTCATTTATTACTGTTGATGCCAAAATGGCATACCCATAGTGGGCGTAGATGGCGCAGCGACGTCTTTTTCTGGCATCGCCTTTGCTCGGTAAGCAAAACGACCCGCATCAACGGCTGCTTTAAATGCATGACTCATGGTAACAGGGCAGCCCGCCCCTGCAATAGCCGAATTCAATAACACCGCATCATAACCTAATTCCAGCGCTTGGCAGGCGTGTGATGGTAAGCCAAGGCCAGCATCAACAATCAATGTGGTATCGGGTAAGCGCTCCCGAATAGTTTTTAAGTTATATTTATTTAACAAGCCCTTACCTGTGCCAATAGGCGCTCCCCACGGCATCAGCACTTCACACCCTGCATCAACTAAACGCTGACATAACACTAAGTCGTCAGTACAATAAGGTAATACTTTAAAGCCTTCGGCTAATAAAATCTGTGTCGCTTCCAGTAATGCAAATGGATCTGGTTGCAGGTTATAGTCATCACCAATCAACTCAAGTTTTATCCAATCGGTAGCAAACACTTCGCGGCACATTTGTGCCAGTGTAATTGCTTCATTGACACTGTGACAGCCTGCAGTATTGGGTAGAATTTTTAAGCCCGTATCTTTGATCAATTGCCAAAAGTCATCTCCTGCGGCGGCACTTTGTTGACGTCGTAATGACACAGTAACAATCTGCGCGCCAGAGGCAACAATCGAATCGGCCATAACCGCAGGTGATGGATAAAGTGCTGAGCCAATTAATAACCGACTAGTGATCTGCTCACCATAAATACTGAAACTATCTGATATTACGCTACTCATATTAGCCACCTTGGATCGGTGACAGTAATTCAATGCTATCGCCTTCGTTAAGTAAGGTAGTATCACATTGACTACGCGGTATAAATTGACCATTAAGCGCCACTGCAAAAGGCTCTTTTGCTGCAAACTGCGTCAAACCTTGGGCTATATTGGCGTTATCTGCTAACTCAAAATGTTGACCATTAATTGTTATTTTCATACTTACTTTCATAATAAGCCTTATTTTATCCGTGCAATGGCATCGGCCACTAAACTCGGTGCGAGTAAATAACCATGACGATATAAGCCATTAATGCTGATCACATTTTGCTGCTGGGAAACCTGCGGGCGATTATCACTAAATGCAGGACGCAGGCCGGTTTGAATATTCAACACTCGCGCCTCAGCAAAACCACTGTGTACTGTGTACGCTGCTGACAACAACTCAAGAGTCGAACGCACAGTGGCAGCCCCCTTATCTTGTGATTCAATTTCTGTCGCGCCAATTACGTATTGATGATTTGGCTTCGGAGCAATATAAATAGGATAACGCGGGTGCATTAACCGCACTGGCCGCGTTAAATTAACCTCAGGGGCGTACAAACGCACTACTTCACCACGCACTCCGCGTAGCTTACACGCTGCGCTTTTAGCGCCAAGGCCACGGCAATCAATAATATAATCAAACGATTGCTGTAGATTTAGCGATGTTACATCAACCTGTTGTGCAAACTTAAAGCTCACATTACGCTGCTTTAGAGTGTTAAAACTGGCTTGATAAAAAGCCTGATTATCAATTTGCCCTTCGCAAGGTAAATACACACCTTGGTTAAAACGCCCTGTAAGCTCTGGCTCTAATTCAGCAATATGTGCCCCTGTTAACTGATGTCCTTGATGTTCAGCTAAAGGCTTTAAACGCAGTATAAAACTTTGTAAGTCACCTTTATCTTGCTGGTGTGCAACCACAAGTGTGCCTTGCTGTTGGAAAAACACCGCTTCATCAAGTTGCGCTAAAATTCTCGGCCAACGCTTTATTGAATCCAGCCCCATCAAGGCCAAGTCTTGCTCGCAGAATACAGATTCAGCCAGTGGTGCAAGCATCGCCGCTGCCACTCTTCCTGCACTATCAAGCGCTTGTTTGTCACCCGCTTCATAAACAGTTACCCGATGCTGTAAACTCAACTCAAGCGCCGTTAAACGCCCCGTTAAACCAAACCCCACCACCGCAATATTGTAAGACATGAGAATCCTTAATTCAGTTTTCTAGCTACAAGAGTAAAGTTAGCGAGCTTTTCACTCGCCAACTCTCTAACTCACTAACTAGTTTTTAAACCGCTTTATGATAAATCTCTGAGCCGCTTTGTTTAAATTCGGCTGATTTAGCTTGCATCTCGGCTTCAACATCGACCATTTTGATCTCAATAGCATCACCTACGTTGTTAGGATCTATGCCTCTGGCTTCTAGATCTTTAGCGTATTCTCGTACTTCTTGGGTGATTTTCATTGAGCAGAATTTTGGCCCACACATAGAGCAAAAATGCGCTACTTTGCCAGATTCTTGTGGCAGTGTTTCGTCATGGTATTCACGAGCACGAACAGGGTCTAAACCAATATTAAATTGGTCATGCCAGCGGAACTCAAAACGCGCTTTTGATAACGCATTATCACGCTCTTGCGCTCCGGGATGACCTTTGGCTAAATCGGCGGCATGAGCGGCAATTTTATAGGTGATCAGCCCTTCTTTTACGTCTTCTTTATTTGGTAAACCTAAATGCTCTTTTGGTGTGACATAACACAGCATTGCACAGCCATACCATGCAATTTGCGCCGCCCCAATACCAGAGGTGATATGGTCATAGCCTGGGGCGATGTCAGTTGTCAGCGGGCCAAGGGTGTAAAAAGGTGCTTCGTCGCAATGCTTAAGCTGCTCTTCCATATTGGCTTTGATCATATGCATTGGCACATGCCCTGGGCCTTCAATAAACACTTGTACATCGTGTTTCCACGCGATTTTTGTCAGCTCACCTAACGTACGCAGTTCACTAAATTGCGCGTCATCGTTGGCATCTGCAATTGAACCAGGACGCAGGCCATCTCCTAATGAGAAACATACATCGTACTGTTTCAAAATCTCACAAATATCTTCAAAATGAGTATAAAGGAAGTTTTCTTTATGATGCGCTAAACACCATTTCGCCATAATTGAACCGCCGCGCGACACAATCCCAGTGACACGTTTTGCCGTCATTGGAACGTAGCGTAATAACACCCCAGCGTGAATAGTAAAGTAATCCACCCCCTGCTCGGCTTGTTCAATTAGAGTATCGCGGAAAATTTCCCACGTTAGATCTTCGGCAACCCCATTTACTTTTTCAAGCGCTTGATAAATAGGCACTGTACCAATTGGCACTGGTGAGTTACGTACTACCCATTCACGAGTTTCATGAATATAACGACCCGTTGATAAATCCATAACTGTGTCAGCGCCCCAGCGGGTTGACCAGACCATTTTTTCAACTTCTTCTTCAATAGATGAGCTAACTGATGAGTTGCCAATATTAGCGTTCACTTTCACTAAAAAATTGCGCCCTACAATCATCGGCTCGGTTTCTGGGTGATTAATGTTGTTAGGTAAAATCGCACGACCACGGGCAATTTCATCACGCACAAATTCAGGAGTGATAAACTCAGGGATACTCGCACCAAACGACTCGCCTTGGTGCTGCTGTGCTAATAACTCTTTTTGAAGTTGCGCACGGCCCATGTTTTCACGAATTGCGACATATTCCATTTCCGGTGTGATAATACCTTGGCGAGCATAATGCATTTGCGTGACATTTTTACCGGCTTTAGCGCGGCGAATTTTTGGGAGATGCTCAAAACGAATATGATCAAGGCCTTCATCTGCCATGCGTTGCTGAGAAAACTGCGAGCTGACTGAGCCTAAAATTTCAGTATCGCCACGGCTTTCAATCCACTGTTCGCGGTACTTATCCAGCCCTTTACGAACATCTAGAGTAAAATCAGGATCTGTGTATGGGCCTGACGTATCATAAACACGCAGTGGTGCATTTGATTCGTACACTGGGTTTTCATCGGTGCCACCGATAAAGGTATCACTCAAAGTAATTTCACGCATACCAACACGCACATTATCTTGCGTACCTTGTACATAAACTTTGTGTGAGCTTGGAAATGGTTGCCCAGTAAGGTTATAAATATAATCTGATGCAGCCGCACGAGTTTCGCGGCGAGACGGTTTATTTGATGTGTTTGACATGACTTACCTCATTGCTAAAAGGGTTGTCTTGTCAGATACTGCTGTGCGATAAAAAGCAACGCAATAGAGAGTAGCAAATGCTACATGGATCGTAGATTGGTGTTACAAAAAAGCACTACCAACCTTGGCAGCCACAGTGCTTATGCCCAAAACTGGCGCACAAGCACCCGTTTTAGGCAGCTTGTTCCCTACGCAGGTGTTAGCCTGATCAGGTTCACGGATCCCGCTTTCGCGATCTCAGCCTTTAAGTTAAAAACTCAAGGCACTCCGACAAGTAAAATTCTATATATTGTTCGCTAACGAGTGTACGTTAGATATTGCGAGCCTGCAAGAGATCAACTTGCGGGAATAAACGCAAATGTTTGCTCGCCATTTAAAACCAATTGTTGATCTTGAATTTGCAGTGGCACACCTTGCTTTAACGCATTTAAAAACTGCTGTTCAAACTCGTCCAATTTATCTCCGCATGATTTACGGGTCATACCTAATTTATTCACCGTTAAATGATTATCATCAAGTTGACCTTCACCAAAAAATTTATTACAACCAGCAAAGCCATTGACTTGCAGGGCTTCAATAAAACTTAATGATGCTGAATATGATGCAGGGATTGCTAAACCATCAACCCGTGATAGTTGCCACTTAGTGTATTTTAATTGCTCACTGGTGACTGTCCCTGTCGATGAGCAGCCAATACATAAACCGATTATAAGCATCGGGATTGCTGCTAATTTCATGTAATTACTAACCTAAAACTCAATTGCAACATGATAACAATAAATAACAGTTTATACCGTTAATAATGCATGTTTTTAATGTAAAAAAATGTTCTAAGATAGTAAAAAAGGTGGCACCGGAAAATTACTCAGACTTAAATAGTAGATCAACTTGCTCGGGCAAAAATGGCCGACCTAGATCATTCACCGCGGTGCCAATCACCAGTGCCTTTAACATCACTTTTTCATCATGCTTTCGTACCACGGTTTGTCGAAAGCCAAACTTTAAGCGACTAATACGCTCAGGCTCTACAGCAACATAAAACTCATCGCCGGGCATTAGTGATTGCTTGTAATCCATCTCGCTACGCATTACGACTAAATTAATTTTATCGCGAGTAAGCTGAGCAAAATCAACCCCATTCGCATGCAAAAACTCATGGCGCGCATGCTCTAGGTAATTAAAATACACACTATTATTTACAATGCCTTGTAAATCGCATTCGTAGTCGCGTACTTTAAAGTCAACTTTAAAGGTCATATTTGTATTCCTTATTATGTATACTGTGCGCGTTTATAGCACATAAATATAACTGGTATCACGACTTTAATGAGAATAGTTGCTATCATGCAAGTCCTTAAAATGGAGTTAAGTAATAGAATGAAACTACGCCTGTCTTTAATTACTGCCGCGCTTTTACCTTTGATAAGCGCCCCAGCTTTTGCTGAAGATACTGATCTTGAAAAAATACTCGTCACCGGAGACTTTCAAAAAGAAAGCATTCAAACCCTTAGTGCCAGTGCCAGTTTATTTAGCGAACGCGAAATTAATGACCGAGGCGCTAGTTTTCTAGACGAAATGCTTGCCAGTGCTGCCAACGTAAATTTTACCGCTGGTGCTTCTCGTGGCCGTTACATCCAAATTCGTGGGGTTGGTTTACGCTCACAATTTGTTGACCCTATTAACCCTTCTGTTGGCTTAGTGATTGATGGCATTAATTATTCAGGGTTAGGTGGTAGTTCATTACTGTTTGATGTTAACCAAGTTGAGATTTATCGCGGTCCGCAAGGTACTCGCTTTGGTGCTGATGGTATGGCTGGTATGATCCAAATGGAATCAGCCGATCCAACTTTTGATCCAAGCGTCAAAGTGCAGCTAGGCGCAGGTAACTACAACAGTTATGAAGCCGGTGTTGCCGCAGGTATTGGTATTACAGACAGCACCGCAGTGCGCGCTAGTATTTATCAACGTGAGTCTGATGGTTATGTTGATAACCTATATTTAAACGAGTCAACACAACAGCAAGATGAACTGGTTAGTCGTTTTAAACTACACAGCCAACTTACAGATCATCTTCGCACTGAATTAAGTGTTCATTATATTGATATCAATAACGGCTACGATGCATTTACGCTTGATAATAGCCGTAATAGTGTAGCCGATCACCCAGGCCAAGATAACCAAGAAAGTATCGCGGTAGGTCTTGCCAACATCTACACTGGCTTTGATTGGTTTGATGTCAGTTTAAACTTATCAGGTATTGATAGTGATTTAGTTTATAGCTTTGATGAAGACTGGGTATGTAACGATATTAATAAGCCGCAGTTATGTGGTGCAGGACTGCACCCCGATGGTTATAGCTCAACCGATAGCTACTTTCGAGATCGTCAAGACCAGGCTGCTGAACTGCAATTTAATGGCAAAGGTGGTAACTGGGTTACGGGACTTTATTACCAAGCCCGTAATGTTGATTTAGAACGCCAATACACTTGGCTTGCAGCTCCATTCGCTTCAACTTATGAAACTAGTAATACCGCAATTTACGGCCAACTAGCAACGCCGATTGGTAATAAAACCACCTTAATAACAGGCTTACGCGTTGAGCAATACCAAGGTGATTACACCGATAATAATGGTTTTATTGAAAGTACTGATGATGTGATGGTCGGTGGTAAACTTGCCCTTGAGTATCAAGTCATTGACCGTACCATGATTTATACCAGCCTAACTCGTGGTTACAAAGCAGGAGGGATTAACTCAGAAGCACTCGCCAAAGCGAAAGATGACGGTTTAAATCTTGATGCTGATTTCTTTAAAAACCACACTAGTTTCGCACCAGAGTACCTATGGAGTGGTGAATTTGGCGTTAAAGGTAGCTCTTTAGATGAGAAATTTATTCTGCGCTTAGCGGCCTTTTATATGTATCGCGAAGATATGCAGTTAAAAGCCTGGAAAGTGGAAGACCAAAAGTTTACTGGTTATATTGATAACGCCAGCTCTGGAGAGAATTACGGCCTTGAAATTGAAGGCAGTTACCAATTAACTGATGACTTATTTTTCACCGGTAGCGCTGGTTATTTACATACTAAAATCAATGACTTTGTCGCTCAATCTGGTCTAGATCAAGATGGTCGCGAGCAATCACAAGCGCCTAAATACCAGTATGCATTCACGGCTCGCTATAACTTTACTGATGAGTTATTTGCTACAATAGGCATTGAAGGTAAAGATAATTATTACTTCTCAGATAGCCACAACTCGCAGGCACCGAACATTAATTTAGTTAATTTAACTGCTGGTTACGAGGCTGAGCAATGGTCAATTCGCGCTTGGGCACGTAACGTGTTTGATGAAGAAGTACCTACACGTGGTTTTGAATTTGGTAACGACCCACGCGAAGGGTATGCAACTCACACATACACTCAGCTTGGCGAACCAATGGTTGCCGGCGTCACATTTATCTACGAGTTATAAAAACGAGTTTCAAGGGATAAGTTAAAAGGTAAAAGCTAGATTACTTTTACCTTTTCTTAACCTTGAATCTTGAGCCTTTTAAGCCCTACCTACATCAAACGCGATGACTTCTTTTATGGTGTTTTTTTGCGTTGCTAACATCACTAACCTATCAACCCCTAATGCTACTCCTGCGCATTGTGGTAAACCATGCTCAAGAGCGGCGATTAAACGGGTGTCCATAGGCACTTGTGTTAAGTTATTCGCTTTGCGGTATGCATTATCTTCAGTAAAACGTTTAGCTTGCTCCTGTGCATTGGTGAGCTCATTAAAACCATTCGCCAGCTCCATGTTCTGATAATAAAGCTCAAACCGCCCAGCGACTCTAATATCATGCTCACAAATACTCGCCAGTGCGGCTTGCGATGCAGGAAAATGATAAATAAAACAAGGTTTTTGTTGGCCAATTGTTGGCTCAACTTTCATACAAAATAATAATTGTAGTAACGTATCACGGTGAGTTTCATGCTTAGCGATATCAGCAAAACCCTGTTCACAGGCAAGTGTTTGTAACTGTTCAATAGTGGCACTGAGCGGATCAAGTCCTAATGCTTTGGTAAAAGCATCTTGATAGGTTAAACGCTCTGCAGGTGGAACATTTAAGATAAGCTGCATTAATTCATCAATTTCATCCATCAGCGCAAACTCATCAAACCCAGGGCGATACCATTCCAACATAGTAAACTCAGGATTATGATGGCTGCCCGCCTCTTCGTTACGAAATGCCTTACAAATTTGGTAAATAGCACCACTGCCGGCTGCCAATAATCGCTTCATGGCAAATTCTGGTGATGTTTGTAAGTAAAGCGGTAAGCCTTTAGCGAAACCGGGCCCAATAAACTGCGTTTTAAAACTCGCTAAATGAACATCAGTAACACTCGCTGCACTTAAACTAGGCGTATCAACTTCCATAACGTGGCGTTGGTAAAAGAATTCCCGAATAGTGCGTAAAATTGCGGCTCGTTGTGCCAAAGTATTTACTTGTGCGCTTGGTTGCCAAAGATCTGCTGACATATTTTCTCCAAAAAAAATCCCAGCTTAAGCTGGGATTTATTAAGCTATATTAAAGTTACTTAACACGGCTTACATATTCGCCGTTACGGGTGTCGACTTTAATTACTTCACCGATTTGTACGAATAATGGTACACGCACAACAGCACCAGTACTTAGCGTTGCTGGCTTACCACCAGTACCTGCTGTGTCGCCTTTAAGACCAGGATCTGTTTCAGTGATCTCAAGCTCTACAAAGTTAGGTGGTGTAACAGCTATTGGATTGCCGTTCCACAAAGTAATAGTACATACATCATTTTCAACTAACCATTTACCAGCATCGCCAAGCGCTTTTTCATCAGCTGCGATTTGTTCAAATGTTTCGTTATTCATGAAATGCCAAAACTCACCATCAGTGTAAAGATACGCAAGATCGGTATCCATTACATCAGCACCCTCTACTGACTCACCTGATTTAAAAGTTTTTTCAAGTACTTTGCCAGAGATAAGTTTACGAATACGAACACGGTTAAACGCTTGGCCTTTACCAGGTTTTACCATTTCATTTTCTAAAATACTGCAAGGCTCGCCGTCCATCATAATTTTTAGGCCGCCCTTGAACTCGTTGGTGCTATAATTCGCCATCGTTTCCTCTATCTAATAATTTCGAGTAATCTACCTACCAATGATACAAAGAAATGAAGCAAATTTGCATATAAACTGGCAAAAAGAATTAGCTAATGTTGTTACTTGCCCAAGCACCTTGCTAGAAATGCTAGGTTTATCAAGCATGGCCGACGAAAAAGACCTCAAAGCACGAGCTCTTTTCCCGGTACGTGTGCCTGTGCCTTTTATCAAAAAAATGCGTTATGGCGATATAAATGACCCATTACTGCTGCAAGTCATGCCGCGCCACCAAGAGTTTATCGCTAAAACAGGTTTTGATAAAGATCCATTAAAAGAGCAAAACAACGCTCAACCAGGATTATTACATAAATATAAATCCCGAGTTTTAGTGATGTTTAAAACTGGTTGCGCCGTTAATTGCCGTTATTGCTTTCGTCGCCATTTTCCATACCAAGAAAATCAGCTAAATAAACGCAGCTTAATTGCAGCGCTCGATTACATAAAATCGGATGCTAATATTAACGAGGTGATTTTAAGTGGTGGTGATCCGTTAATGGCCAAAGACGACGCAATTAGTTGGTTTATGGATGAGCTTGAACAATTACCACAAATTAAACGAATGCGAATTCATAGCCGCCTACCGGTGGTGATCCCATCTCGCATTACTGACCAATTGTGCGAACGTTTTGCAAAGTCTCCACTTAAAATTGTGTTTATTAATCACATTAACCATGGCAACGAGATTGATGATGATTTTAAAGTGGCAATGCAAAAACTCAAAAAGGTAGGTGTCACATTGCTCAATCAAGCGGTGCTATTAAAAGATGTAAATGATACCAGCGAAGCGCAAGTCGCATTAAGCGAAGCGTTATTTGATGCCGACGTACTGCCTTATTATTTATATTTACTTGATAAAGTTGAAGGAGCGAGTCATTTTGATATCAACGAATCACAGGCACGCAAAATCATGGCCGAAATGCTTATTGCATTGCCAGGATTTTTAGTACCAAAGCTGATGCGCGAAATCGGCGGTCAAAAAAGTAAAACGCCGATTGACCTCAAGCTTTTATAAACACAAGACTTAAACGTATACGTTAACGTTATTGCCAAGCGAAGCTGTAACTGATTTTGCTGGCGTTTGTGCAGCGCTCGAACTAGCGGCACCTTCAATAAGTGCCAGTGCTGCTGCACCATCCGCTTTTTGCTGTTTTTTTGCCAATGCTGCGCTGTATACTTCGCCACTTTGACCCGCGCCACTCATGGCCGGTAGATTTCCACCTGATATATTCATAGCTCATACCTGACTTTTTAGCTTATTACCCGTATTATATCGGCATTGCGGTCTAAAGCTTTAGGAAAAAAATGGATTCAATTATTGAACAACTCAATGCCAACTTAAAAATTGTTTATCGTCAGTCACTTGACGCAGATAAAAAATTAGATGAGTTGCAACAACAAGGCTTAGGTAAATTTACAGCGTTATTTCCTGCCGATGCTGGTTTTACCTTTGAAGCAAAGCGCTTCAAACCTTATGTGTTAGATGTAGCTGCAGATGTAGAAAGCTTAAGTTCAGAAGGTTTTAGTGAAGAAAAGCTAAAAACCACTGTTATTAAATTACAACAGTTACTGCAATTACTCGCAACGTTCAAGTAACTAAAAAAGCGCTAACATTAAACTGTAGCGCTTTTTACTGTTAATTTAGCTTGGGGTGACAACTGGCAGTAATTCTTTATCAAACCAATCAGTGATCAAACGTTTTTCATAGTAAAACTGTTCATCACGGCCCATTTTAATTTTATCCATAAAGCCCATATCTTTTAATTCGACTTTATCGCTTTGACTAATCACGTTACCGTCTTTATCAGTAACCGAATATTGAAACTCAATGCGTGGAAAATAAATTGGTTTTACAATACGTAAATCATTCATACCGCCAAAGCGTACATCACCGGCTAAATCCAGCTCAGTCACTTCAACATTAAACTTATATCCTTCGGGCAACTTTTCTGCCAGTTTATTAAAGTGCTTTTCGAAACTGCTCGCTACATGTTTATGGTATGAGCCTTTAGGTTCATTTGAAGGACGTACATCACGGTAGTCATTGAAGTCTTGCCATTTAACGACAGCTTCTCCTGCTTGAGCAAATACCGGCAGCATAACTAACATAGCCATCGCTACTTTTTTAAATGTATTCATTGTCTATCTCCAAAATGCCCGTGGGCTAATGTAGTTGAAATAATAGCATTAACAACTTAACTATAGCTTAATACTATTCACCATCATTGTTATCATTTAGGTAAAACATGTAACCAGGCACCAGTTAACTATGATTAATTGATACCGTAACATCATGGAACAACAAAAAGATCAGATAAAGCATGTATTGAAGTGCTATTTATGATGAAATTACAACTATACACCTTCACCTTATATATGGAGATTTCATGACAATTTTAGTAACAGGTGGCGCGGGATACATAGGCTCACACACTGTTGTTGAATTATTACAACAAGATAATGATGTTGTTATCATTGATAATTTAAGCAACTCGAGTGTGGAATCACTTGAGCGTGTAAAAAAAATCACTGGTAAAACTGTGCACTTTTATCAAGGTGATATCCTTGATAAAACATTTTTGGCCAGCGTTTTTGCAAAACATACAATTGAGAGTGTTATTCATTTTGCCGGTTTAAAGGCTGTCGGTGAATCAATGGTGAAACCCATTGAGTATTACCAAAATAACGTGCAAGGTACGCTGACTCTCGTTGATGCTATGCGCGATGCAGGTGTGTTTAAACTCGTATTTAGCTCATCGGCAACAGTATATGGTGATCCAGCAAGCCTACCAATTCAAGAAGATTTCCCGGTAGGTGGCACTACTAATCCATACGGCACATCAAAACTGATGGTTGAAATGATGTTACAAGACATCGCTAAATCAGATGAGCGCTTTGCATTTGCAATTTTGCGTTACTTTAATCCCGTAGGTGCGCACGAGTCAGGCCTAATTGGTGAAGATCCCAATGGTATTCCAAACAACTTATTACCTTACATCGCGCAAGTGGCAGTGGGTAAATTAAAGCAGCTGGGTATCTTCGGCGATGACTATGATACGGTTGATGGTACTGGTGTGCGTGATTACATCCATGTTGTTGACTTAGCGCTTGGTCATTTAAAGGCACTTAATAAAATAAACCAAGATACCGGTGCCCATGTTTACAATCTTGGCACCGGTAATGGTTATTCGGTGCTACAAATGCTCAACGCATTTAGCAAAGCCTGTGGTAAAGATATTCCGTATCAGGTATCACCTCGTCGCCCAGGTGATATTGCAGCTTGTTATGCTGCGCCTGAAAAAGCCCTTAGTGAACTTGATTGGCAAGCAGAGCGTGGTATCGATGTGATGATGCAAGATACGTGGCGTTGGCAAAGTAACAACCCAAATGGGTATAAATAGCTAAACTTAAACCAGCTTCAATAAGCTGGTTTTTTTATATTTTTTGAAATAAAAAGTCTCGTTTACCACTCTTTTACAGTATCTATATTTAATCACCTATAAAAAATGCAACCAACCTATACTCGTTTCAGTATTCATTCACTGCTAATTATTAGCTTATCGCTATTGGGTCTTAGTCTCTTATTAGGAGCAGGGGTAAATAATGTGCATGCTATTTTCAATTTTTATCAATTAGCCAATGTAATCCCTAAAACTGGGCAATCAATACTCGCAGGAGTGGCTTTTTTAGTAACCGCTTTATTTATTATTTTAAGTTTAAAACAATCACGTTTTCAGACCCCTGCTTTTGTTAGCCTGATCACTGTTGCCGTTATACCGCTTGTTACCTTATTAAGTGAAAGCCGCTGGATGACTGACTTAGGTGGCTTCCCAATTATAGGCTCTGGGCAAGGTATAATTAAGTACACCGCACTTGTTTCTCTCGCTATTTACCTTTATAAACCGCAGCGCTTGTCAGCTCAAGGCATGGCAATTTTGAACTTCTTTCCTGTTGCATTAGTGCTTATTTGGATTGGTGGTATGAAATTTTACGAGTTTGAAGCAAATGGAATTATATCACTGGTATCAACCTCTATTTTTATGTCTTGGTTATATACCTTATTTTCAGTGCAAACAGCGTCTAATCTAATTGGTGCGTACGACATCTTTTTTGCTTTAGCACTCGCTCTGGCTATCATTAAAAAGCATCCATTAGCCATTTATGTTGCGGCTCTTGGCTGCAGTGCCGTATTTTTAATGACGCAGACATTTTTATTCTCAGCTGAAGGAGCTTTTGACAGCTCAACACTACTTGCAAGATTAGGCCTTTTTGTTATTAAAGACTTATGGTTTATCGCAAATTTACTGGTAATTGTTAGCTTTGCAAAAAAGAGTCTTAATTAACTACTATTTCAATAACATATTTAATAATGTGCATTGTAAGATCTAAAAAGCGCTATCACTTAACCAATCGTGGTAGCGCCTTATAAATATATACTTTTATATTTTGAGTTTAAATACACATCACTACAACCTTTTTACGTCTGTGCCCATTGCCTTAATAAATTATGATACACGCCAGTTAACCTAACAATCTCAGGGCTATCGCTGACTTTTTCGCGCAAGCTTTGAATCGACATATCCAACTCAAATAGCAAACCACGCTTTTCATCGCTATTAACCATGCTCTGCAACCAAAAAAATGAAGCTAAACGTCGCCCCCGAGTTACGGGAGTGACTTTATGTAAACTGGTTGATGGATACAACACCATGCTACCTGCAGGGAGTTTTACTGTGTGAGAGCCATAAGTATCTTCAATAACGAGTTCGCCACCATCATAGTCTTCTGGTTCGCTCAAAAATAACGTCATTGATAAATCCGTACGAATTTTCACTGGTGTGCCAGGTACTTGTCGAATCGCATTATCAACATGAATACCAAACGATTGGCCACCTTGGTAACAGTTAAATAAAGGTGGAAAAATTTTTGCAGGCAACGCCCCTGACATAAATAGATCACTGCGAGCCAGAGCCCCCATAACTATATCACCGAGCTCTTTGGCTGCAGCGCTTTGCTCAGGTAATTGTAAGTTATTTTTGGTCTTCGTTGATTGATAACCTGCGGTAACACTGCCATCAGTCCATTGCGCGGCCAATAAAACATTACGGCAATAAGCGACTTCATCAGCACTAAGCAAGTCTGGTATTTTTAATAGCATGGAAGTTCCCAAATCTTAAAAAAACAGGCTAATAAGCATTAACCTGTTTAATAAGCTTTAACCTATTCAACAAACATTAATTTGTAATTAGAAAGAATAACTAGCCGTTAGTGTAAAATAACGACCTTGACCAGGAATAAAGTGTCCGCCACCTAGTTTATCTTCATAATCTTCATCCGTTAAATTCTCACCATTAAACTGAATGCTTAACTGCTCAGTTGCTTGATAAGAAAGCATCATATCGAACAAAACATAACTGTCGGCTTTACGACTGGTCGCTGAATTACCATTATAACGCTCACCAATATATTGTGCGCCAAAACCTGCAGCTATCGCGTCGCTAAAGTCATATCGAGCCCAAACACTGTAGCTATTTTTAGGTGCTCGAGCCAAGTTATGCCCAACATCACCATCAACCGTAGATTCAGTAACTTCGCTATCTTGATAGCTATAAGAACCGATGATACTTAATTCATCGGTGATAATACCTGTTGCAGACAACTCTAAACCTTGCACTCGTTGCTCACCATCAAGCACTTCAACACCACGCTGATCACTATTAGGATCATCCACGCGCGCATTAGTTTTAACCGTTCTAAAAATAGCGGCACTGGTCATCAACTTATCATCAAGTAAATTCCATTTAGTGCCTAACTCATAGCTTTGGCTCTTCTCCGGATCTAACTCACTTGAATTACCACGAGTAGATACTGCAATGCCTTCAGCCGATGGGTTATACGAGTTACCTGCACCAAAGTAAATGCTGCTATTTTGACTTGGCTTATATACAGCAGATGCGTTCCAACTAGTCATGGTATCGCTAGTTGAGATCGTTAATGCTGGATCCTTGTAATCATACTGATAATCGCTATCGTACTGCTCTGAACGTAAACCCGCAGTTAATTGCCAATATTCATTAAATGTAATTGTATCAAATGCATAAATTGCACGGGTTTTAGCAACCGCTTCAGTACTAGTGCCATCACGACCATACTGACCAGTGTAAGGTAAATAAGCATCTGGGTTGTATAAGTCATTCAGCGCTGGTTCGTTCTTTAAATTATCAGCTACCAATGCAGTCACATTCCAACGGCTAAATGTCTCGTTAGTTAATTCAACACCAGTAACCACATTATGTTTTACACCAGCAAAATAGTACTCACCAACTAAATCAAGTTGCAGTGTAGCCAATTCATTGCGCGTATCGCGATTTTTAACGTCGCTCATTCTGATATCAGTTGTTGTTTTTACATCAATAAAACGCGGCGCTGTCACTGTATCTTTTCGCTCTACACGACCAATGCGACCTTGGGCACGTAGCGTGGTTGTTTGCGACAAGTCATACTCGTACTTTGCAGTTGTTGAATACGCTTCGATATCTTCAAAATCACGATATACGTTACCGTAAAAATTAGTGAAATTCACCGGTGGCGCTGCATTTTCGCTACCAGCAAGTTCAGCAACAGGGCTAGAACCAACCCACGGAATACCGTAATCAGACATATTATCTTGATTCTGATAATCAGCATTAAGATTAAAACGGCTATTGGTTCCTAAACCAGTCGCAAACGAAACAGCGACTGCTTGTTTTTCTTTTTCAACATGATCACGCCCAGCAACATCCCCTTTATCAACCAGTAAATTGACACGTAACGCTGATGTTTCAGCCACTTTAAAGTTACTATCTATTTGCGCGCGGTAATCACTCTCTGTGCCTAAACGCAGCGAAGCATCATTAAATTCATCCAACGTCGCCGTTTTTGTAGTTAAGTTAATACTACCACCCGTTGAACCTCGACCTGTTGTTGCTGAACTTGGGCCTTTTGCAACTTCGATTTGCTCAACGTTATAAGTATCACGGTCGTACCCGGCAATATCACGAATACCATCGATAAAAATATCATTGGCAGCACTAAAACCACGAATAGATAAACTGTCACCAGCTGGCGCACCGCCTTCACCCGCCGCCAATGAAATACCCGAAACATTACGTAACGCATCTTGCAAACTATCTACATTTCTATCTTTCATCACAGCTTTGTTAATAACCGTTATTGATTTTGCAGTATCAACCAACGGCTGGGTGTTCTTTATTGATGATGATTTTTCAACTTTATAGCTTTGTTCCGATTGCGTTTTTGCTTTGGTTACTGATAGCTCTTGTATATTTTCAGCTCCTTGAGCAGACGCCCAAGTTGATAAAGTTGCGGTAACAAAAGCAGCCAGCGGTTTTATATAAGTTCGGCGTTTATTAGTCATTTTACCCATTTTAGCTCCATTAGCAGGGAACTTGCTAACACGTTGTTTTTGTAGCAAGTCATTTAAGCACGTTGATTTAAGTTCGGCGGAATCCTAGCACTGAGTAATATTAATGTAAATGCGAAATGTTATCACTTGTATTATTTTATCAATCATTGTACTATTTTTCACACTTTTAAACTTACGTAACGCGACTGTAAATGCACAGTAAACTTGGGGGCATGAGTGGCGTAAAAAATTAAGTTTAAGCGCTTAAAAATCAAGGTTTTTTAATTTTATAAAGTTAAAGCCAGAGCTTGGCTTTGTACTGTAAATGGTTATTACTTTTAGGGCATTACTTAGCATATGCAACGTTTTATAAAATCTGTTGGGGCAGTTATTTTACTAAGCTCATTCTCAAGCTTAGCTGATCCGGTTAGCGAACTTGAAAACCTCGTTAATCAGTGGTTACAAATAGAACAACAAACTAGTGAGTTAGAAACACATTGGCTAGAAAAAAAAACCTCGATGCAACAAACATTAATCTTACTTGATGCAGAGCAAGCACAACTTAAACAGCTAAACCAAAATCGTCAAAAGAACACCTCTGAGCTGGCAGAAAAGCGCACTGCGCTAATTCAACAACA
Source organism: Pseudoalteromonas sp. SG41-5 (assembly GCF_014164495.1). Classification (NCBI taxonomy): domain Bacteria; kingdom Pseudomonadati; phylum Pseudomonadota; class Gammaproteobacteria; order Alteromonadales; family Pseudoalteromonadaceae; genus Pseudoalteromonas; species Pseudoalteromonas sp. SG41-5. Next base: position 45,737 of record NZ_JACJFH010000030.1, read on the forward strand.
AAGCCAGCTTGAGACCGATGAAAACGCGCTCAATAGTCAATTAATCCAGCTCAGCCAGCAATTGCGCTCACTGCAAGTACAATTACCTCCCCCATTACTGGCGAGCTGGCAAAGTATTGGCGATCTAGATAACGAAAGCCTAGATGCGAATGAAAAGCTACAAATTGCTTTAAAAATGCTTGGCCAATTGGCTGATTTTCAAAACCGAATTTCAATTCATGAAATGGCAATCAGTAATAGTGAAGGCAAAGAAATATGGGTAAAACAGCTTTATTTGGGTGCCGCACAAGCATGGTTTGTTAGTAATGATTTAAGTTATGCGGGCATTGGCTTCCCTTCTGAGTTAGGTTGGCAATGGCAATTTGATACTGAAATTGATGGCGAGCAAATTGCCCACGGTATCGCTGTACAAGAAAAAAAACAAGCAGCTCACTGGCTTACCTTGCCTGTATTTAGCTATGCAGCTAAGGAGCTGACGCCATGAAACGATTCTGTACTTTTTGGTTTGTCACACTACTGAGTTTTAGCCAAGTAGTAACAGCCGCGACTGCGGATGCTGCCAAACAACAATTGCTAACGGATATTAAAACGGCGCAGAGCGTTTTAAATAAAGCACAACAGCGGATTGCCAAACAGCAAACAACTATGGCACAACAGATATTTGAAAAACAGCAAGCACTTAAAAAAGAGCGTGAGCAAGCGACACTCAATCGCCGTTTAGCTGATGAAGACACATTGAGTTTAACCCAGCTACAAACACGCTTAGATAGCTGGCAACAACAACAGCAATATCGGCTAAATTTACTCAACCGATTTACTCGTCAATACGCTCAGCAAGCGCAAAGTAAAAACGATCAACAAGCACTTTTGAATGATGTAGTCGCGGTGATAGAGCAGCAAACCGCGGCATTATATCCAGAGTTTAAAAAACAAAATATAGTATTGAAAAATGGCGAGCTCACCGCAGCTACAACATTACAAGTAGGTCCCGTGGCTTGGTTTAGTGTTGCACAGCCAAAACTAACCGGCCTGCTTTCATCAGCAGCTAACGCTGCAGTACCAAAAGTAGCTATAGTTCAATCACGTGATGAGAATAACCCATTTGATATCGCTTACTCACAAGTAAATACAAACTCAGCTAAGATCGCAGCTTCTTTAACATTTGATCCAAGTTTAACCCGCTTAGTTGCCAGTCAAGCGCAACAAGAAGGTGCAGTTGAACATCTTGAAAAAGGTGGCTTATGGGCAATCCCTATCATTTTATTTGCATGTTTTGCATTATTAATTGCGCTATTCAAGGCATATCAATTATTTAGCCTTAGTAAGATCAAAGCTGTCTCGACGCTGACTTTACAAACTGCGTTTGATCAACCTGAGCAACACAGCTTCAGCGGAATGCAAGCAACACTGTTTCAACTCTCTGTTGATAGCAACATAGGACAAATAAGAGATGACCAGTTATTTAATCAGCTGATGCATAATAAACACAAGCTTGATAACTACATTGGCGCAATCGCGATCACAGCATCGGTAGCACCGCTACTGGGCTTATTGGGCACAGTCAGTGGCATGATTGAAACATTCAAAATGATGACGTTATTTGGCTCTGGCGATCCAGAAGTGGTATCTGGTGGTATTGCCCAAGCTTTGATCACTACCGAGCTTGGCCTCGTTGTTGCCATACCAGCATTAGTACTCAATGCGCTACTATCGCGTAAAGCTAAAGCCTATTACACCCAACTTGAAGCGTTCGCACTGCAACTTAGTCAACTTGAGGTGAAAAATGTTTGAGCAACTGTTCGATAATTTTATCTGCTGGCTTATCATCCTATTAGCGCTATTTGTTTATCAGCTCATTTGGCACGATATCCTGCATTTAAAACAATATAAACTGCAACGCCAAGGTTACTGGCACGACGTCAGCTCTATTTTGACCGCTGCGCTGCCATTACTTGGTTTATTAGGCACCATTATTGGTTTACTCGATACATTTAAAGTGATGTCGCAAGGCGAAAACGAATTAATGAGCGAAGCGATAAGTAATGCTCTACTCACTACACAACTGGGGTTAGTCTGCGCAATTCCTGCATGGCTGATGCAAGCTTACTTGCTGTACGTAACACGTAACAGTGCTATCCAACAGCAAGCGAGCTAAGCCAATGCAAGCACGTTTAAAACAACGCCTAGAACAACAATCTGCGCATCATATTGATATGTCACCACTATTAGATGTGGTATTTATACTATTGATTTTCTTTATTGTAACCACCGTTTTCGTTCGCGAAAGTGGGGTCGAGGTTGATAAACCGCAAGCCGTCTCAGCAAGCAGATTAAAGCAACAAGTTATTTTTCTTGCCATAACTGATAGTCAGCAGGTTTACTTTGACGGTAGCCAAATTGGCGTGGCCGGTGTGCGCAGCAGCGTAGAGCAAATGCTAAAACAACAGCAAAGACCGGTAGTGATCCAAGCTGATAAAACCGTACCAACCGAGCTATTAGTAAAAGTAATAGACGAAGCAAAACTTGCTGGTGCAGCAACCGTTAACTTAGCGACCCAGCAATAATATGCAAAATAATATACTCGCATCACAACCTGCAATAGCGAATAAACGTCATCCGTTTTTTGCTTTTATGTTGAGCCTAACGGTACTTGCATGCGCATTAGTTTTACTTTGGCTTGGCCAAATAGCTGAGCACGTTATCAACGACAAAGTTATCGTTCGCGAAGTTGCTTTAGTGCCACTGCCTCCACCTCCGCCACCAACCGTGACGCAATCAGCTGTGACAGAGCCGATGCAAAGCCTCGTTGTCGAAGGTGCGGGTGCAACTATTCAAGCCATTAATATAAAAATTGAAAGTAAAATTTCGCTTAGTAAACCAACCCTTGCAAATATGCCAATTGCGACTCCTGAATTTCAATCTATCGACGTTAATTGGGATGCCTTTAGCTTAAATCAACTAGATGGTTTACCCACGCTACTCACTCCCGTAAAAGCAGTATTACCTAAAAAGTTAACTCGCCAAGGTGTGAGTACCTTCATCGTGAAGCTCGATGTTTTTATCGATGAAAATGGCCGATTAAGCTTAATTGATGTTATACAAAACCCGTACCCTGAGCTAAAGCCTGAAATAGATAAGATCATTAAGCAAAGTCGGTTTAGTTCACCAAAAAAAGACGGTGAAATAGTGAGAGCCAGATTTATTTGGCC
>NZ_JACJFH010000310.1:0-329 GCF_014164495.1 Pseudoalteromonas sp. SG41-5
GACCTCCTACTGCCAGACTCGGCCATTGACGGCATGCAAGCCATGGTCAAACAACTTGATGAAGTCACCCCGCAAATAGACCAAGGCGTAAGAAACGCCGCAAATGAAATTGGCAATCGCGTAAACAAAGCCCTCGATGAGTTTGAGCCACCGGCAAGTACAGGTGTAGTGGGCAAACCGAAGAAAACCGTTGCCAATGAGCTTGAGCCGCCGAAAGGGAATGATTTAAAGGGGGCTAAAGGTGAGTTTATTGGTTCATACAAAGGGAAAAATTTAGTCCTCAAAAATGTAGAATTTAAAAAGATTGATTACTTAAAGCGTGATCGAGC
>NZ_JACJFH010000311.1:0-323 GCF_014164495.1 Pseudoalteromonas sp. SG41-5
CACCGAAACAATATTGAATATCGCGGTGGCAAGCCACTCGCCTACAGTGAGTAATTAAACACTGAGATTAACGTTAACACCCGTAGGCGTTGAGCTTGCTGACGCAAAAACACCGAAACAATATTGAGTATCGCGGTGGCAAGCCACTCGCCTACAGTGAGTAATTAAACACCTGAGATTAACGTTAACACCCGTAGACGTTAAGCTTGCTGACGCAAAAACACCGAAACAATATTGAATATCGCGGTGGCAAGCCACTCGCCTACAGTGAGTAATTAAACACTGAGATTAACGTTAACACCCGTAGGCGTTGAGCTTGCTGA
>NZ_JACJFH010000312.1:0-316 GCF_014164495.1 Pseudoalteromonas sp. SG41-5
TTTTGATAGTACATTGAAGGAATATTAATTATGAACACATTAAATAAAACATTAGCACTTATCGCACTGGCATCTTCATCAGCGGCGTTTGCTGCTACCGATTTTGATACGCTAGATGTTGATGGGAATGGAGCTCTGAGCCAGCAAGAAGCATCAATGGGTGGTATTACATCTACAACATTTGCAGAGCTTGATACTGACCAAAACGGTGAGTTATCAAAAGAAGAGTTTTCAAAAGCTTAATAACCTAATACTGAGTTTATCCTGAGTTGCCAAAGACAACCTAAGTGGGCAGGGAACCCATGATAAAGGATAA
>NZ_JACJFH010000313.1:0-312 GCF_014164495.1 Pseudoalteromonas sp. SG41-5
GAGGGCGTCTACTCTTTTGCTTGTTGTTGAATTGCAGTTTACGCAAGCATCATGTTGATTTCCCTATTTGGTTACTAATTTTAGTAATGATTGAGCCAGCCCATTTTGAGCTGGCTTTTTTTATGTCTGCTATTTGGCGCATGCAGTATTATTTTCATCAATTTTAAATTTATTTTGAACTAAAGTGGTTTGAGGGCGTCTACTCTTTTGCTTGTTGTTGAATTGCAGTTTACGCAAGCATCATGTTGATTTCCCTATTTGGTTACTAATTTTAGTAATGATTGAGCCAGCCCATTTTGAGCTGGCTTTTTT
>NZ_JACJFH010000314.1:0-309 GCF_014164495.1 Pseudoalteromonas sp. SG41-5
ACTTTGTTTGCTTGCCATTTTTCTATCACAGTATTTTGCAGCCAAATCCAACCATCCCAATGGGGTTGGTTTTCTATCGGTTCAATGCCTTTAACCCAAAAAGCGGCAATAAATAAGCTGTTGTTGTGAGTCACAACATCACCGGCTACATAAATTGAGCTGGCATTCCATTGTGGGTGGTTTGGTTGAATATCGGCTAAATCTGTATTTTTAGATTGTGAGTTAAGCTTAAAAATATTTGTCGCGTAAGCATATGAACAAAAAAGTAACCAAGCAATAATGATGAGTTTAGTCATTGCAAATTCCTTT
>NZ_JACJFH010000315.1:0-299 GCF_014164495.1 Pseudoalteromonas sp. SG41-5
GCGGGGTAAACCCGCTGCTACGAATGCGTAGACTCGAATTTACTTGTGCAAAAATGAAAGGCAGGGCACTAATCAGCGGCTGTATTAGCGCCTAGCCAAACAACATCCATGTTGTTAAAGAGCGGTAAATTATTTATTTGAATCTAGGTTATGAATTAATGTGTTTGTTGTGCGGTAATAACGTCATCATCATTATTATCACGCTCAAAGTTCAGATTAAATTGGCCTTGGCGATTTATGGTGAAAATAGCGCGCGTCCAGTTTTTTGGTTGGTGTTTAGTGGCATTCTCAAACAAAGT
>NZ_JACJFH010000316.1:0-298 GCF_014164495.1 Pseudoalteromonas sp. SG41-5
TGAATTCAGCGTCTTCTTCTGGGTCATGAGCTACGGGCTGCCTCTGCGAATACTTTATAGAACATAAGCTTAGGGTAGTGGCTTTACTACTTATTCTCACGCCATTGGGCTTGTCCTGAACCAAGCTCGTGTAATACGCGACCTGTAAACCCCGCTGATGGTGTATTTGAAATCCAAACCTTTATCTCACCTGATTCACCCATACCGACTATTAAATATGGTTTTACATCTTTAAAAACCTTACCTGTATGCGCTGTGTATGAAGGTAAATTTTTAGCTAACCTATAACCATTTTTAT
>NZ_JACJFH010000317.1:0-297 GCF_014164495.1 Pseudoalteromonas sp. SG41-5
GTCACGGTAATCGGCTGTTCGCTTGTATCAGCAGCAGTTTGATAATGGGCTTTGCATTCAAGTACGTTTTCATCTTCGCAATTTAAAATGAGTTGTGCTTCAAGCCACGGCTCATTTATTTGCTGGTACAAGTATTGCCCAAGTTGTTGGGGGATGTTTTTTATTTCAGGTCGCATGTGCTGTCCTTAGCGTTATGTTCGTTTATAGCTGGACTTCGGACTTCAAAAAGTCATAGTAAAAAAGTCCATCTTCTTCATGATCTTCAAATATTTCTTTTCCGGCTAACATATAGGCCTT
>NZ_JACJFH010000318.1:0-295 GCF_014164495.1 Pseudoalteromonas sp. SG41-5
CCATCAACATCTAGCGTATCAAAATCGGTAGCAGCAAACGCCGCTGATGAAGATGCCAGTGCGATAAGTGCTAATGTTTTATTTAATGTGTTCATAATTAATATTCCTTCAATGTACTATCAAAAAATTTGTCTCAATACTGGTTTTCAATGCGAGTAAAGTCTTTCTTGTTATCCTTTATCATGGGTTCCCTGCCCACTTAGGTTGTCTTTGGCAACTCAGGATAAACTCAGTATTAGGTTATTAAGCTTTTGAAAACTCTTCTTTTGATAACTCACCGTTTTGGTCAGTATCA
>NZ_JACJFH010000319.1:0-292 GCF_014164495.1 Pseudoalteromonas sp. SG41-5
GTTGTGAATCTTTATTCTTTTCGGGCTAAAGCCGGCTCCTACGAAAACCATTTTTATCACCAAGCACTGAGTAAATCTTTCGCGGTGGCAAGCCACTCGCCTACAAAACTGTTTTTACCACCGAGAGCGCAGAGATACTTCGCAACACCGAGAAAACATTTATGAAGCCCTTAGGTTAACTTATTATCCCTTCCTCTGTGATCTCGGTATTCTCTGTTGTGAATCTTTATTCTTTTCGGGCTAAAGCCGGCTCCTACGAAAACCATTTTTATCACCAAGCACTGAGTAAATC
>NZ_JACJFH010000031.1:0-48747 GCF_014164495.1 Pseudoalteromonas sp. SG41-5
TTAATAGTAATAGAAAGTGGTGAGCGCAGGACGTATCTTCAAAGAGTGAACCTTCGACCGATCGGTTGGTGGTTTCAACTTTAAAAAGCGCGGGATAAACCCGAGCCTACAGCAAAATTCAGGCATAAAAAACCGACTCTCGTCGGTTACCTTCTATTAACTTTAATAGTAATAGAAAGTGGTGAGCGCAGGACGTATCTTCAAAGAGTGAACCTTCGACCGATCGGTTGGTGGTTTCAACTTTAAAAAGCGCGGGATAAACCCGAGCCTACAGCAAATTTCAGGCATAAAAAACCGACTCTCGTCGGTTACCTTCTATTAACTTTAATAGTAATAGAAAGTGGTGAGCGCAGGACGTATCTTCAAAGAGTGAACCTCTGACCGCTCGGTTGGTGGTTTCAACTTTAAAAAGTGCGGGATAAACCCGAGCCTACAGCAAATTTCAGGCATAAAAAAACCGACTCTCGTCGGTTACCTTTAAATAGAAAGTGGTGGGCGCAGGAGGATTCGAACCTCCGACCGCTCGGTTCGTAGCCGAGTACTCTATCCAGCTGAGCTATGCGCCCACATTCTATTTTGATTTTAAAGTCTTACTTTGACTGACGCATTAAGCTAATTAATAACAAAGCTTATTACGGATTTTAAAGATAAAAAAACCGACCATGTGTCGGGCTCTTTATAAATTAACACTAATAGAAAGTGGTGGGCGCAGGAGGATTCGAACCTCCGACCGCTCGGTTCGTAGCCGAGTACTCTATCCAGCTGAGCTATGCGCCCACATTCTATTTCGATTTTAATGTCTTCTCTGACATATTAGTATGCAATAACTAATATAACTCTCAGTAGTAAATAAAAGTGGTGGGCGCAGGAGGATTCGAACCTCCGACCGCTCGGTTCGTAGCCGAGTACTCTATCCAGCTGAGCTATGCGCCCACTTTTTTATACTCTAATTCGAGTTTCTTACTAATAAGTAAATGATGGTGGGCGCAGGACGTATCTTCAAAGAGTGAACCTCCGACCGCTTGGTTTACTAAACCAATCACTTTTACTTGCTTATTTAAACTCTAAGCAGAGTGTGTAAAGGATGGTGGGCGCAGGAGGATTCGAACCTCCGACCGCTCGGTTCGTAGCCGAGTACTCTATCCAGCTGAGCTATGCGCCCATTCTTTACTTTACAAGATAACCATTTATAAAATAAATGGCGGAGAAGGAGGGATTCGAACCCTCGATAGAGCTACAAACCCTATACTCCCTTAGCAGGGGAGCGCCTTCGGCCACTCGGCCACCTCTCCGTCTTGTGGGGCGTATAATAAAGATTTCAGAAAATATGTCAAACACTTTTCTTGTTTAAAGTAACTGTATGGTTAGAGAACACCCATAACAGCCAAAAAAGAGTCAACTTTGTTTAATCGTTAATCAAATTAAGAGGTTTTAATATCAGCGGATACACCGAGAACAGGCACTAATTCGTCAGTTAATTGTTCGAGATATTGATCTTGGTAGCCTAATTGCTGAAATTCAGCAATACATGCTCGATAATAGGTTTCTCTTTGTAATTCAATACTGAGTACTTCAGAGGGTGAATCAGGTTTATTATCTTTCATATAAAATCCGTTTATATAAGCCCTTTAGATTGACGCGAGTTTAAAAAACCATGCTTTATGCTGTTTTTTCAGTCAATAGTTTAGCTAAATTTAGAAATAATGCTCGTTCATTTTGATGATTTTATATAATTAATTTTTATTTTCACATAATTCAATACGTTAAAATTAAAATTTTATTATTGCCAGTATAATTTCCATTGACGGGACCCGCTACAGACACAAAAACGCCGCTATTAAAGCGGCGTTTATAATATCAACTTAATCTAACATAGCATTAGTCAGCTTGTGGGCGCATATGCGGGAACAAGATAACATCTTTAATTGTTGATGAGTCAGTAAATAGCATCACTAAACGGTCGATACCAATCCCCTCACCTGCCGTAGGCGGAAGGCCATACTCTAGCGCGCGAATGTAATCTTCGTCGTAGTGCATTGCTTCATCATCGCCGGCGTCTTTTTCTTCCACTTGGCGAGTAAAGCGCTCAGCTTGATCTTGTGCATCATTAAGCTCAGAGAAACCATTTGCAAGCTCACGGCCACCAACAAAGAATTCAAAACGGTCAGTAACAAATGGGTTTTCATCGTTACGACGAGCAAGTGGTGATACTTCCCACGGGTAACCGGTGATGAAAGTAGGTTGAATAAGCATGTGCTCTGCTGTTTCTTCAAATATTTCACATAAGAACTTACCTGGGCCCCACACACAATTTTCAGGAATTTTAACGTGCACTTGCTTTGCGTACGCTTTTAATTCGTCAAAGTGATTTTCTGGATCATTGAATACTGCAGCATTAAACTCAGGATTATATTTTAAAATCGCATCCGCCATACTTAAACGGGTAAACGGTTGGCCAAAGTCATACTCTACTGAGTCAACCACTTCGCCGTTCTCGTTTTTAGTCGTATTAACAACGATTGGGCTACCCAATACGTTAGTCGCAACAGTACGCAACATGTCTTCGGTGATGTTCATCAGGTCAATGTAATCAGCGTAGGCTTGGTAGAATTCGATCATAGTGAATTCTGGGTTGTGACGCGTTGATAACCCTTCGTTACGGAAGTTACGGTTAATTTCAAATACACGGTCAAAACCACCTACTACTAAACGTTTTAAGTAAAGCTCTGGTGCAATACGTAAGTACATATCGATATCAAGGGCATTGTGATGAGTCACGAATGGACGCGCAGATGCACCACCAGGGATAACCTGTAGCATTGGCGTTTCAACTTCCATAAAGTCACGATCTGCTAAGAAGCGACGAATACCTTCAACTACTTGTGAACGAATACGGAACGTTTCACGGGTTGCTTCATTAGTGATCAAATCAACATAACGTTGGCGGTATTTAGTTTCTTGATCAGATAAGCCATGGAATTTTTCAGGAAGTGGACGTAGTGACTTAGTCAGTAATTGATACTCTGTCATTTCTACGTATAAATCGCCTTTGCCTGATTTATTAAGCGCGCCTTTAACACCAATAATATCGCCAGTGTCTAATTGACCGTATTTTTCTTTCAGATCTTTTTGGACATCTTTTGATGCATACGCTTGCACACGACCTTTCATGTCTTGAATTACAAAGAATGGTCCGCGTTTAGCTAGGATACGACCCGCGATAGACACAACGTGGTTAAGCTCTACTAATTCTTCTTTACTCTTATCACCAAACTCGGCCTGTAAGTCTGCCGTGTAATGCTCACGACGGAATTGATTTGGATGACCGTTAGCAGGGCAATTGGCGCGAATAGCGTCTAATTTGCCACGACGCTCAGCGATTAACTTATTTTCGTCTTGGATTTGATCAGTCATTTTTTAGCTCTTTTTTAGCTTGGTGGTTATAGGCCAGATTTTAAGCTGGCTTCAATAAATTTATCTAAATTGCCGTCAAGTACCGATTGGGTATTACGGTTTTCAACGCCGGTACGTAAATCTTTAATGCGCGCATCATCAAGTACGTATGAACGTATTTGACTGCCCCAGCCGATGTCAGATTTGGCATCTTCTTGGGTTTGCTTTTCAGCATTTTGCTGCTGTAGCTCAAGCTCAAATAACTTCGCTTTTAACTGCTTCATCGCTTGTGCTTTATTTTTATGTTGAGAGCGTTCGTTCTGACACTGCACTACCGTATTTGTCGGTACGTGGGTAATACGTACCGCAGATTCTGTGGTATTTACGTGCTGACCACCCGCGCCTGATGCACGGTATACGTCGATACGTAAATCAGCCGGATTAATATCAATCTCAATATTATCGTCAACTTCTGGATAAACAAATGCAGAAGCAAACGAGGTATGACGACGGCCACTTGAATCAAATGGGCTTTTACGTACTAAACGATGAACCCCAGTTTCTGTACGTAACCAGCCATACGCGTATTCACCAACAAAGCGCACGGTTGCGCCTTTAATACCGGCAACATCACCGTCAGTGGCCTCTACCAGTTCAACTTTAAAGCCTTTGGCTTCACCCCAGCGTAAATACATGCGTAATAACATGTTACACCAGTCTTGAGCTTCTGTACCGCCTGAGCCTGATTGTAAATCAAGGTAAGCATCATTTGCGTCATGTGCGCCAGAGAACATGCGACGAAATTCTAAACCTTCAAGCTGTTCGTTTAGGTCTGTCAGTTCGCTTTGTGCTTCATTGAAGGTCTCTTCATCTTCTGCTTCAACTGCAAGTTCAAGCAACCCTTCAACATCGTCAGTACCAGTTACTAGATTATCGATAGTTTCAACAACCGCTTCTAATGCTGACTTTTCACGACCTAGTGCTTGTGCTCGCTCGGGCTCATTCCATACGGCTGAATCTTCAAGTTCGGCGTTAACTTCTTCTAAACGTTCTTGTTTAAGAGCGTAGTCAAAGGTACCCCCGAAGCAGTTCAGTACGTTCGCGAATTTCCTTGATTTGATTAATCACAGGATTCACTTCAAACATGTACATTACTCCAAAATGGCTGGTTTACGCGGCTAATCGCCAGGTAAAATTATGCTAATAATTATTTAAATTTCGCTTTAAATAATAAAACGCCCGATTTTAACAAAAAACCGTGCGTTTTATTAGTACTTTATGCATCGATAATAGATATTTTTTAAGCTACTTTTTGCAGCTCACGGACAATTAACTGTAATGAAAATTTACCTCTAAACTCATTGATATCGAGCTGATAGGCCAATTTCACCAAGCGCGCTTCAGTATCAGGCCACTCGCGCACATCAATACCGAAGGCAATAGCATCAACCAAACGCCCTGAACGGTGTTTTAATACCAGCTTTAAGTGCTTTTCACCAACAATGCGCTGCTGTACGAGTTCAAAAGTGTGTTCAAACACGGGTTCTGGAAATTGCTGCCCCCATGGCCCTGCTTGTTTGAGTACATTTGCAAACTCCATGCTAAAGCAGTCATCAGCAAGCTCGCCATCGGTTAAGATAATACAGCGTTTATGCTCTTCACTTAGCTGCCCACTTACCGCCTGCTCAAACTCACGTTTAAACTCACTAAAGTGCTGCTCATTAATACTCAGACCGGCCGCCATAGCATGACCACCAAATTTACTGATCAAATGTGGATGCAAGGTATTTAAGCGCTCAAGCAAGTCACGCATGTGCAAGCCTTCAATCGAGCGGCAAGAGCCCTTTATTTCACCGTTGTCGCCACCAGCAAAAATTACTGTTGGGCGGTGGTATTTCTCTTTTAAACGTCCCGCTAAAATACCGATCACACCTTGATGCCAGTCTTCTTGATATAAACAGATAGCATCAGGTGTTTGTTCATCGCTAAAAGCGAGCTTATCTAGCACGGCTTGTGCTTCAAGTTGCATGCCCTGCTCTATCTCTCGACGCTCATGGTTTAAACTATCCAGCTCAGCGGCTATGCGTCGCGCTTGATTGATATCAGTGGCCAGTAAGCAAGCTATGCCTAAACTCATATCATCTAAACGCCCAGCGGCATTTAAGCGTGGTGCAAGCGAAAAACCAAAATCACTGGCGCTTAAACGCGCTGCGTTACGATTAGCGACCTCAATCAGCGCTGTAATACCTGGGCGTGTTTTGCCGCTACGAATTCGCGCTAGACCTTGGTGAACTAAGGTGCGATTATTGGCATCCAGTGCCACCACATCAGCAACCGTACCTAGCGCTACAATATCAAGCAGATCGGCTAAGTTAGGCGGTGGTTGCTGCGCAAAATGACCAACATCACGCAATGCACTTCTAAGCGCAATCAATAAATAAAATGCAACCCCGACTCCTGCGATTGATTTTGATGGAAACTCACAATCATGGCGATTAGGGTTAACGATAGCGTCAGCATTGGGTAGTTGTTCGCCTTGCAAGTGGTGATCGGTAACCAGCACTTTAATGCCCGCGGCTTTTACAATTGCGATGCCAGCAATACAGGAAATACCATTATCAACAGTAATCACTAGATCTGGTGCCATAGTGACTATTTGCTCGGCCAACGCGGGACTTAAACCATAGCCTAAGCTGAATCTGTCTGGCACTAAATAGTCTAAATGAGCAAAACCAAACATCGCTAAGCCTTGCATTAAGGTAGCGGTGCTGGTTGCGCCATCGGCATCAAAATCACCCACGATCAGCACTTTACTTTGCGCTCGCAGAGCATGTTGAAGTAAAGCGGTGGCTTTATCTATGTCTTTAAATAATTTGAAGTCATGCAAAGTGGCTGCGCTATTATTTAGCTCATCGGCATGATTAACTTGGCGGCTGGCATAAATTTGTTTAATAACAGGGTGCAAATGGCTTGGCAGGTGTGAATCATCATGATGATCACGAGCAACAATTAATTTTTTCATGCAGGCGCGGTACTTTTAGATTAAGGAATAAAGACAAAAAAAGGCCTTAACGGCCTTTTTATAAAAAGCATAATACTATGACGATTTATTAGCGTCTAACGCAGCAGCTAATGCGGCCGCAGGCTGATAACCTGGGATCATCGTACCATCTTCTAAAATAATTGCTGGTGTACCGCTAATGCCAAAACTTTGGCCAAGCTGATAATGTTCTGCAACTGGGGCATGACAACCGGCCATTACTTTTGTATCAGCGCCCGATTTTGCTGCTGTCATTGCTTCTTGTTGATCTTTAGCACACCAAACATTCATTAGATCTGCATAGCCTGAGCCTTGTAAACCACCACGTGGAAACGCTAAATACTTAACGGTAATACCCGCTTCAAGTAAATCATCAAGCTCGCGGTGTAACTTACGGCAATAACCACAGCTAATATCAGTAAACACAGTTATGCTATGTTTCTCATTTTTAGCTTTGTAAACAATCATTGAGTCTTCGTATTGCGCTAGGCCTTCTTTACGAACGCCATTAAGCGCTTGCTCGGTTAGATTGTTACGGTTATTTAAATCAATCAAGGTGCCTTGCATTAAGTATTGACCATCTGCGCTTGCATACAGCACGCCTTTATCAGTGATCAACTCTTTTAAACCAGCCACTGGGCTTGGGCTAATTTGCTTAACAGTAACACCTAGCTCTGCAAACTTAGTCACGATTGGATCGTTGGCATCAGGAATGGCTGCAACGCCATTGGCAAACGCACTTATACTGGTGCCTAATATCGCACCGGCTAATACTAACTTTTTCATAATGTTCTCTTATATCCTGATAATTCTTAACTACTCAGACCGCCGAAGTACGAAAAAATTCTCACTAAGCGCGCGGATGATGTTGTTGATGTACCAATTTTAACCGTTCATTAGCTACATGGGTATAAATTTGTGTGGTTGATAAATCACTATGCCCTAACATCATCTGTACAACCCTTAGGTCAGCACCATGATTTAGTAAGTGTGTTGCGAACGCATGGCGCAACGTATGGGGCGATAAAGGCGATTCAACTGCTGCCAAAATAGCATAGTGTTTAATACGATGCCAAAAAGTTTGTCGAGTCATACCGACTCCACGCTTTGACGGAAACACAAAATCAGTGGCATGTTTGATCATTTGCGCGCGCCCCACTTTTAAAAATTGCTCGAGCCAATACATAGCCTCTTCGCCAAGCGGCACCAAACGCTCTTTATTACCTTTACCTTTAACAAACACCACTGCTTGGCGCAAATTAATTTGTTCAATACGCAACCCAACTAACTCGCTAACCCGTAAACCCGTTGCATATAATAGCTCTAACATAGCTTTGTCTCGCAAGCCCATCGGCTCTTCAACATTAGGCGCCGCCAAAAGTGCTTCTACTTCATTTTCTGACAACGTTTTCGGCAATGATAGGCCCGCTTTAGGCTGAGCAATATTTACCATTGGCGAATCAGTAATGTGTTTTTCACGTACAAAGTATTGGTAAAAGCGCTTTAACGCGCTAATACTGCGCGCCGTACTGCGAGGCTTTAAACCTAAATCAACACGATGCGCTAAATAGCTTTCAATATCTTGGCCACTCACGGTGAGCAAATCTTGACCTTTTAAAAAGTGGCAAAATTTATCCAAGTCGCTGCGATACGCAGATAAAGTGTTATCGCTTACGTGTTGTTCTAAATAGAGGTTATCTAAAAAAGATTCAAGATAATCGCTATTACCGAGTAGTTCGTCGTGATCTGTAATGGCTGAGTCTAATGACTCATGATCAGGTAACGTGGTCACAGTTATTCTCATAGTTATCAAGGTATCAATTAATAATACCTTACGGTAAACTTCAGCCTATCATATCAGGCAAATACACAGTGATAAATACGATGCAAATTGGTTTATTTTATGGTTCTACCACATGCTATACAGAAATAGCAGCAGAAAAAATTCGCGATATTATCGGTCAAGACATTGTCAGCCTGCATAACATCAAAGATGAACCATTAAAAAATGCAGAAAATTACGACTTTATCATCTTTGGTATCTCCACATGGGATTTTGGCGAGTTACAAGAAGATTGGGAGTCGATTTGGGACGACATTAAAGATGTTGATCTCAATGGCAAAACCATCGCTTTATTTGGCATGGGCGATCAACAAGGTTATGGTCAATGGTTTCAAGATGCACTTGGTATGTTACATGATGAAATAAGTAGCCAACAATATACTTTATTAGGATTGTGGCCGAACGACAGCACGTATGAGTTTGAAGCCTCTAAGGCACTCACCGAAGATGGCAAACACTTCGTTGGTTTAGCCCTTGATGAAGACAGCCAATACGAACACAGTGATGAGCGTATCGCTAACTGGGTTGAACAGATCATGACTGAGTACAGCGAGACATTATAAATCTCGCTGCGTAACACTGATAAGCGCAACAACGAATAGCTAAATTTACGGTTTAACAATGGCCTTATATGTTTCACCAATTAATCAATACATAGTTTATTTTCTATGTAACAAATGATAACGAATCATCTATGACTTATAGATATAATGCGCGGCTTTATGCCGCGCATGTAAAAAGTATTGCCTAGCACTGTAATTATAGTGAGAATGTACGGCCTATCGACAATACAATACGCTCATCTGCAGTATCAATATCTAGGCTGGTGTTCTCGCCCGCTACCTCAATGTCAAAACCCGCTAAACTTGTTTGATAAGCAAGACGATAGTGGTTATACGATTTACCATCGGTATCCCATGCAAACTTATCGCCATCGAGTGAATTTGAAATATCAAAGCTGGCACGCAGTGCGTGATTAGGTGCAAGTTCAATGGTGTGTGCAACCATAGAAATCACATGACCTGCGCCGGTACCAAAATAATCCCAGCTATACCAGAAGTTAAGCTCTGTTTGCCCTAACTCACTTGCGTAACCAAATTTAGTGTAAGCTTCAAAGTAGTTACCATCGCTTGAGTTGCTTTGCCCATGGTAACTGTAATACGCAAGGCCGTAATCAATACTGAGCGCTTCATTTAACTGCGCATAGCGACCGAAGTAAGCATCCCATTCAATATTTGTGTCGTCACCAAAGTCAACGTTTGACGCCCACGTGCCAGCATACATGCCTGACTCGCCAAATGAATAATCAAGGCTACCTTGTAGCGCTGGGTCGTTTTGCGTTTGGCTCACACCATTAAAGGTATAATCTGATGCGCCGGTTACGGTTGCTGACCAATCAGCCAATACTGAGGTTGAAAAAAGTGCAAACGGTAATGCGACTGCTAATAATGTTTTTTGTGTTGTCATGTTAATTCCTTCGCTACTGTATAAGCTAATATCTAGCTAGCTGATTCAATTTTTGTGTAGTCAATTTTGTTGTCTTTCGGCGAACTATCAATGTTACTCACAGTTTTAACTTTGCTATAGGCAATATAGGCTGCACACGCAAAGAACAAACCAATCACTAACACCCCGACCCACTGGATTTGTAGAAAGTTCTGCTTAAATAATAGGGTTAATAATGAAAGAGCGACAACATTTAGCGCAATATATTTAAATTTACCTAAACGTTTAACCGTCATACCCATATTGTCGGTGTATAAACGGATCAGTGAATCAAGCGAGTTGATCACAAACACTACGCCAACAAATACCATTGCAATATTTTTGATCCCTTGCGTAGCAATACCTGCTTCGTGATACTGATAAAGCACGCCAAACCAAATTGCGATTGGGATTGAAGGGAAAATTAACATTGCCCCCAATACTTGATAGGTTTTTAATCCACCGACAAAACGCGATGTGAATTGACCAATCATAATACTCCACGCAAACCACCAAAATAAATAAAACTCATGGTAATCATTGAGTGGCAGTACAAACTGATTAATATTGCCAAAGTAACTACCAATTAACGTTAAATTATTTGTAAAATCTGACACTTGGCCATTTTCGCCCATAAATGCGCCAAACCACATAAAACCAATTAGCGCTATAAATAACCAGGTAGTTGAAATACTTAGAAAACGTACATATTTAATATCGGTGCTTGAATACACCGCAAAGCAAATAGCTACGAATACAATTAAATAAAATGACGGAATAATCGACTCACCATCACCTAGACTAGGTAAATACCAAGGTAGGTTAGAGAGCAATAAGAAAGCGGTGAAGGCACAAGTACCAATAATAACTACATTATTGATTAATTTAACCCAAGGAATTTCGAAAAATTTCACTTTAGGTTCTATTACACAGAAATAAAAGCACGTAAGGAAATAGAATCCCCAGATCAGAAAGCCCCAATAACCAAACTCGATAGCTAGTGGATTGGCAAACGCGTACTCTGGGCTTGCTTTTATGTCTGCATAACCTGCAAACTCAGTGAGTGGAAACATGATCAAGCCAACATCTAAGCCTGATGTGAATAAGATGGCGATAAAGGTAAATGTTCTTACCGGTGTGACGCCAACACACTTTACATTGCCCCATTTTACTAAAATTGCAACAATTGCTAGTAGGGTGAAAATAATGCCTGCGCTAAGCCATAAGGTCATAATTCCCTCCCCAAAATAAATGAAAATACATCATTATGTCTCCGTGTTTTTAGTCTCGCATTAACGCACCACAAACAACTTATGATGCGCGCCACTGCAAGCCCCACAGCACAAAGTATGCTGCAGGTGACTTTATTAGATCTCCGAACTACGCTGCACAGTTTGCCATTGAGATTCAACAGCAACCTTTGCTTGCGATTTACTAAGTGGTGGCCTACCTAAAATTAGATCAGCCGCTTTTTCTGCCACCATAATGGTTGGCGCATTTAAATTTCCGTTAGGAACCGTTGGGAAGATTGATGAATCCACCACATGCAGTCCCTCAATGCCATGTACTTGAGTGTTTGAGTTTACTACTGCCAGTTCATCTTCACCCATTTTGCATGAACATGAAGGATGGTAAGCACTCTCAACTGCCTGACGTACAAAAGCATCTATTTGTTCATCAGTTTGAATCTCTTTACCTGGTTGGATTTCGCCATCGCGGTAATCATCAAACGCACTTTGCTCAATGATTTCACGCGTTAAACGCACACAGGCTCTAAACCCTTCAATATCATCTTGATGCTGTAAATAGTTAAATTGGATCTTAGGTGCAACCGTTGGATCAGCCGATTTAATCGTTACTGCACCGCGGCTTTTAGGCTTGTTATGCCCTACATGGACTTGAAAACCATGGCCATCAAAAGCACTTTTACCGTCATAACGAATTGCCGCAGGTAAAAAGTGATATTGAATATCAGGCCACTCAACCCCCGGTTTTGAGCGAATAAATGCACAAGATTCAAAATGATTAGTCGCCCCAAGGCCACTGCGGTTTAATAACCAACGCGCGCCAATAAGGCCCTTTGAAATAAGGCCAAGCTTGCCGTTTAAGGTAATTGGCTGCTTACACTTATACTGGAAATAAAACTCCAAGTGATCTTGCAGGTTTTGCCCAACTCCAGGTAAATGGTGCTTAACCTCGATACCTGCGGCTTTAAGTATTTCGCTGTCGCCAATACCCGAAAGTTGCAAGACATGCGGCGAACCAATCGGACCGGCACTTAAAATAACGTCTTTACTGGCCTTTGCCTTAACAATATCGCCATTAACTTTGTACTGCACGCCAACGGCTTTTTTGCCTTCAAGCAACACCTTTTCAGCCAACGCACCAGTAACAATAACTAAGTTTTTACGTGACTTCACTGGGTCTAAATATTCACGACTTGCAGAGCTGCGCACACCGTCTTTAACGGTCATGTGCATTGGACCAAAACCCTCTTGCTGCGCTGCGTTATAATCGTCAGTGGCTGCATATCCGGCTTGCTGGCCCGCTTTGATAAAGGCTTTATAAAGCGGGTTCGCCATTTCATTACCGTTGTTCACACCCAAAGGGCCACGATCACCACGATAGTCGTTTTTACCTAAATAGAATGATTCTGCTTTTTGAAAATACGGTAAACAGGATTGATAATCCCACCCTTGTGCACCATGTTGTTGCCATTCATCAAAGTCTTTAGCATGGCCACGTACATACACCATGCCATTAATAGATGATGAGCCACCTAACACTTTGCCACGCGGGCAGTGCATTTGACGATCATCTAGATACGGTTCAGCTTCACTATGAAACTGCCACGCGTATTTATCTGAATTCATCGGAATTGATAGCGCGGTAGGCATTTTAATAAAAATGCTTTTATCGCTGCCGCCAGTCTCTAATAATAAAACGCGGTTGCTGCTATCTTCGGATAAACGATTAGCCAGTACACAGCCTGCCGACCCTGCACCCACTATGATGTAATCATACGTTAGTGCAGTCATTAAAATGGGCTCTCTATATTAGTCATACCGACATAAATCGATTTAGTTTGGGTGTAATGATCAAGTGTTTCAATACCATTTTCACGACCGATACCTGACTGCTTATAACCGCCCACAGGCATTTCTGCTGGCGAATTGCCGTAGCTGTTGATCCAACAAATGCCTGCTTGCAGCTGATGAATAACACGGTGTGCGCGCTTAATATCTTTGGTAAACACGCCTGCAGCAAGGCCTAAGTGAGTATCGTTAGCACGGTGAATTACATCATCTTCGTCATCAAACGTTAATACGCTCATTACGGGACCAAAGATTTCTTCTTTGACGATCGTCATATCATCAGTGCAATCAATAAATACCGTTGGTGCAACAAAGTAACCGTTTGGTGCAGAGGCTGGGCTAAGCGTTTTACCACCCGTTAATAACGTTGCACCTTCGCTGATGCCTTTATCGATATAGCTCATCACTAATTGTTGATGCTTTTTGGAAATTAATGCGCCAAAGTTAACGTTAGGATCGAGTGGATCGCCCGCTATAATATTTTCTTCAGTGCGTGTTTTAAGCTCATCAATAAATTGCTGATAAACATTTTTGTGAACATAAATACGGGTGCAGTTAGTGCAAATTTCACCTTGCGTATAAAAATTACCTAACATTGCAGCACTTACTGCCTGTGAAATATCGGCATCATCAAATACTAGCAGTGGTGATTTACCACCAAGTTCCATGGTGACATCTTTTAATGAACCCGCAGCACTAGCAACTACTTTTTTACCTGTGCCTACTTCGCCGGTAAACGATACTTTCTCAATATCAGCTGATTGTGTTAACCACTGGCCAACTTCTGCTGCACCTTGCACCACGTTGAACACGCCTGCAGGTACACCCGCTTCGATGAATATTTCGGCAAGCTTAATTGCGCCAAGTGGCGTTTCTTCAGAAGGTTTAAAAATAAATGCATTTCCGGCAGCCAAAGCTGGGCCTGATTTCCAACAAGCGATTTGCAGCGGGTAGTTCCACGCACCGATTCCGGCACAAATCCCTAATGGCTCTTTACGGGTATAATAAAAATCTTCGCCAACCATTTGCTGCTGGCCAACTTGGGCAGGTGCTAGCCCTGCAAAATACTCGATTACATCAGCGCCAGTTTGCACATCAACACACTCGGCTTCTTGCCATGGTTTACCGGTATCTAGCACTTCTATTTTTGCAAGTAAATCATTACGCTCGCGCAATAATGCAACCGCTTTTAGTAAGATACGACTACGTTCAATCGGACTCATAGTTGACCATGCAGCAAATCCTTGTTTAGCACTTTGAATAGCCGCATTTTGAATAAACGCATCTGCCACTTCTACATAATAAATTACGTCATCTGTTGCTGGGTTTTTAACTGCAAATGTTTCGCCACTTTGATTTTTTAAAAAGTGACCATTGATAAAGTTTTGATAAACAGGTGTTGTCACATTAAGCTCCATACTGTTTGATAAGTGAACATACAAAGTTTTTTGCTAGCTGTTCACAATGTGCAAATTGATCTTGATCAGACTTACTTAGTACCGCTCTTAACCATAAGCCATCGATCATTGCCGCACATAATTGCGCTGCAAGTTTGGCTTCATCATCACCCATCAATTGTTTAAATGAGCTGACTAAATTACTAAGAAGTCGTCGGCTATTTACGTTCTGTAAGCGATGCAACTGAACATCGTGCATCGATTGCGCCCAAAAGCTTAACCAAGTTTTAGTGGTATCGCTGCGCTGTTGTAATCTGGCAAAGTTAGCTTCTATTATCAGCATTAACCTTTGCTCAGGGGTCGTTGTTGGCGTTACTTGTTTGATCAGCTCGTGTTTTAGATTGGTTAATAAATAACGCACAGTGGCTTCTATCAAGCCCTGCTTACCACCAAAATAATGACTAATAATGCCCGACGATAATCCTGCTTTTTTACTGATACTATTAATGGTTGTTGCTTGTAAGCCAAATTCAGCAACCGAACTAATAGTAGCGTCAATTAGCTGCTGACGACGGACAGGTTCCATTCCAACTTTAGGCATATTTTTATTAATTGAACGTTCAATAAAAATAAAGATTAAAGTAATGGAACTGATAATTCAAGGTTGACAAACTGTGAATAGGCTAAAATGAAGAGAGCTAAGTGACCCTAAGTAACTGTACTAGCGTTGATAAATCGGCTTAGAAAAAAGTTGCGAAAAAAATTGAAAAACAGCTGTTTTTTAAGTAAATGATACAAAAATCAGCTATATTAGGTTGAAAATCATATCTGGTTAGTCTCAGGTGTCACTTTTAAAATCACAGAATTATCTATCAAAAAAAACAAACTATAGGAAACTCGATGTCTAATTTTAATGAATATAAAGTATTGCATGTTGTTGAAGGTGGCTGTGGCACATTGCTGCTAGGTTCGAGCGGGTTACCACTTAAAAGGCTAGAAGCAACACTTAATGATGAAGCACAAAATGGCTGGCAACTGGTATTTCAGGTTATCGAAAGCAAACGTTTTTTGCTATTTTGGTCACGCGAAGCTGTGATCTTAACGTTAGGCAGAAACCGTGCTTAAAGCAATGACGCTTAGTGCAATTCGCCGCTATCAAAAAAATGGCGGCGCTAAGGCACATTTTAATATTAGTTGTAATTTCAGTCCTTCCTGCTCAGAGTTTACTCATCAAGCAATTACTAAATATGGGCTAGTGAAAGGTCTGTTTATTGGCGTAAAAAGAATACGGCGTTGCAATAACCCCGACTGTGTAACCGTAAAATCCGATCCACTTCCTTAAGGCTTATTAATGCCATGACATCAGAACAACTAAATGCTCAAGAAGAGCAGCTTCGTTCAGAAGTAAATGCATTGTCCCCTGAACAGCGTAAACTATTTTACCAGCAAGAAAAGCGTCTCGTTAAAGACCCTGATACTTATGCGGTACTGAATTGGTTTTTTGCCGCAGGTTTACACCACTTTTACTTAGGTAGATTTCAACGTGGTGCGGTGAATTTAACGCTGATGCTAATTGGCATACTCACTATTTATAGCTTTGGCGTATTTTTAATCATCGTCGTTTTGTTAATTGAATTACCACAGCTTTTTAAGAGTCAACGCATCGTCCATCAATATAACAATCAAGTTATGGCTGATATTCTAAAACAACTAACCGACTCTTGATTACTTAAAGCAAATGCTAGATACTGTTTTTTTATACAGTTACGGTGTGTGTTATGAAAAAAGAATTACCCGAAAAATATTATTTAGCCCACTTTAAAGAGCTAATAACATTTATCGACACTCAATGCAGACACTTATTAGAGCAAAAACACGTCGATTTCATTAATAAAGCAAACCGACTTACTGAGCAAGGCCAGTGCATGCTGGCACGCATTTATTCTCGTAAACCTTTACTCGTAGCAATCACCACACTTAATTATAATGAAATAGACAGCCCTGCACTGGCACTCGAAGAGCTAAAAACAGCACAGCTCATTAGTCATCCAAATTACACTGACTATCAACACGTACTCGCACATCTAACTAAACCCGCATTGCTAGCACTACTTGCGCCTTTCGATATCCAACCTAGTATTAAAAAAAGCGTTACTAAAGCGCAATTAGTAGCACAGACTTGCGATTTTTTTGCTACTAAGCCGGAACATTTAACCTGCCTTTATAACCAGTTTGTTATTAATAACCGCTTTGCTGTGTATGAATACTTTGAATTTCTATACATAGGCCGCTTAAGCACTGGTGATATTAACCATCAAAATAGCTTTGTACTGCGTGATTTGGGCCTAAGAACCACACGAGAAAACCATACAGTAAGTTTAGCTCGCTTTGATACACGTGAAGAGGCGCAATCTAACTACGCGCTAAATCGTTATCGCATGGCATTTAAAAGCGCGCAAAGTGATGACGAATATCAAGCTTTAGCTATTGAGCTTATTAATCAACCGGCCGAAGGTACATTAGCAGTCAACCTTAAAAACAAGCTCCTTTTACGACTTCACCAACAACTAAAAAAATATAATATTGAGCTGTGTTTTACACTTTTAAATGCCTGTGAAAATAGCGCTGAAGCAACTGAATTACAAATACGCGAGCAATACCGCCAAGGTAATAAAGAGTGGGTAAAAATCCAGCTTGAAACCATCATCGAAGATCCGCTCACTGATGATTTACTGTATTTTGCTGATGACTTTTTAATGCGTAAATTTAACAAGCAAACTCGCTCTCGCTTAAGTGCAATGCTCGCCGATACGCAATGTGTTATTGAAATTGACGAAGTTTATCGAAACGATGTAGAGCAAGGTGTTACAGAACACTACACTCAACAAGGGTTAACCGTTTTTTATACCGAAAATACGCTTTGGCAGAGCCTTTTTGGTTTAGTTTTTTGGCGCGAGCTTTATATAGATACTCCCACTCCACCTTGCAATGAGTTTGATATGTTTCCACAATCATTGAGAACCGACTGCTTTTATCATACCCAACACCAACAAATTGAAGCACTACTAGCAAACTGGCAAACACCGGATGATTTACTAAAACACGTTTGTAAAAGTGCCGCCCGTTATTTTGAGCAAGCTAATGGGCTGTTTCGCTGGCATAGCGAGCTATTACGACCATTAGAAGTGCTGATTTTAAATAGCTCATTAGCAGCGCTAAAAAGTCACTTAAAGAATATGACCATGCGCTTTATGCAGCTTAAAGATGGCTACCCTGATTTGATGGTGCTAAATGCTAATAAACTCCATTTTGAAGAAGTAAAAGCCCCAGGTGATAAATTAAGACGAAATCAGCTAACAACGATTGATTGCCTAAAAAGTACTGGATTCAATGTACACATTGCGGCCGTAAAATGGGTTAATGATCCCAATCGTATTTACAGCGTGGTCGACATTGAAACCACTGGTAGTTTAAAAGGCGGCAATCGGATCACCGAAATTGGCATAGTCAAAATGCAACACGGCAAAGTAATTGATACTTGGTCAACACTTATCAACCCGCAAATGCGCATTCCTAAGTTTATAGTGTCTTTAACAGGTATTAATGACGCAATGGTAGCAACTGCACCACGCTTTACTGAAATAGCTGAGACTTTACTTAATAAACTAAAAGGCACTATTTTTGTGGCTCACAATGTAAACTTTGATTACGGCTTTATTCGTAAAGAATGTGAAATGGCAGGTATCCACTTTAAAATGCCCAAATTATGTACTGTGGTTGAATCTCGCAAAGCGTTTGCTGGTTTAAAATCATACTCTTTAGGTAACCTCAGTGCGCATTTTGACTTAAACCTAATAAGCCATCACCGAGCACTCGCTGATGCCAGCGCAACCGCAGAATTACTTTTACTCATTCAACAAAGTCAAAATTGATATCCCATTAAATAGGATACTCCCCCACTTATGAGGCATAAAAAGCTTAATTGAAAATTTGTAAATAGCGGCCAAATGTTCTAAACCTTAAGAGTAGCCTTTAGAGGAAGTTCCTTATGCCGTCAACAAACACAATAGATAAACACTCCGAATTTGCGCGCTGTTTAGAGTGCAATAAGGTCAGCACTTTTGCAGCATTTCATTGGCTGGCACTGGCCTTTAAAGATATGGCCAGCGCCCCTATTTTAAGCTTGATTTATGGGATTGTTTTCACTCTGATCCCGCTGGCAATTGTCTATTTCGCGGTGTTCACTGACAGCTACTTAGTTGTTTTACCAGCCAGTGTCGCATTTGCTCTGATCGGCCCAGTATTTGCGGTCGGTCTCTATGATGTTGCTTGGGAGCTAGAAAAAGGCCACACACCAACACTTAGCCATTCTCTAAAATCAATGTTCAGAAATCCGGTCGGTGAATGGGGATTTGCAATTTTACTGATGGTAATAATGATTATATGGATGCGACTGGCAGCGATAGTTCATGCACTTTACCCCAGTCATGCTAATCCTACATTTGAAGAACTCTCCGCTTTTTTAACTTTAGGTACCATTATCGGCGGAATTTTGCTGGTTACTGTATTTGCTATTTCAGCATTTACTCCACAAATTATGATGGAAAGACGGGTCGATATAATGACCGCGGTTATGTCTTCAATGAATGCCGTTAAAACCAACTTTTCAGCGATGATTGTTTGGTCTGCATGTATTTTTATACTCGTAGCCCTTGGTTTTGTCACTGGTGCTACTGGTTTTATAGTGATTATGCCACTACTTAGCTATGCCAGCTGGCACGGCTATATTGCCGTAATTAAAACCAAAAAAGCCCGCAGCTATGAATAAACTAAAATGCATAAAGGCCAGTAAAACTGGCCTTTTTCTTGGAATGAATACCTAAGTGAGCTTTATTACAGCTACTTTTTGCCTGTCAGCATTGCGCTCATAACGCCATCACGT
This sequence comes from Pseudoalteromonas sp. SG41-5, assembly GCF_014164495.1. Lineage (NCBI taxonomy): Bacteria > Pseudomonadati > Pseudomonadota > Gammaproteobacteria > Alteromonadales > Pseudoalteromonadaceae > Pseudoalteromonas > Pseudoalteromonas sp. SG41-5. Next base: position 19,196 of record NZ_JACJFH010000031.1, read on the forward strand.
TTGATTAAACCATGATAAAGCGCGGCACTGATGTGCATAAAAATCATTGCTAAAAACAACCAAGCTACAATGCCATGCATTTCTCGGAAAAATGCAAAGTATTTAATATCAGCGTCAAGCAAATTAGGTAACTGAAATAACCCAAAAAACTGCACCACACGCCCGTCCGCATTTTGCATTAACCAGCCAGATAGCGGCATCAGTATCATCGCGCAATAAAGCCCAAAGTGAGTGATATGAGCTGCAAACCGCTGCAACCTAGGTAACTCAGTGGGTAAAGTAGGCGTGCAACTGCGCACTTTATTTATTAATCTCAGCACAACTAAAATGAGCGCTAAAATACCAGTAGATTTATGTAAGGTAACAGCCTCAACCTGCCAAACGGCCAAGCTTTGTACCATTGATAACCCTAAAAATAGCATCGATATTAACATCAGCGCCATCACCCAGTGTAATAACCGACTGCCTGCTGAGTAACCCTTATTTGCTGACATTATTCACCTCCGTTTGTTGCGCTAACTTTAGCACCTAACAATGTTTCTTTTGCACGACGACGATAGGACTGCGCATACGCGGCACCACGCGCACGTAAAATCGGATCGGCTGTCGCACTCATACCCTGCGGTAACACCAACGGATCAAAGTTTGCGTCGCCACAGGCTGCGTTTTCTTGGTTGTGCCAAGAAACGATTGATAATGTGCCAGCATTTATCGTCTGTCTATCTGAGGGCCACGGTATGGTTGGATTATTTTCATCATCATTAGACGCCGCTAAGGTAAAAATTAAATCAAATTTAACAGCGTTTTGATCTAAACGTGATGCCAACTCTTGTTGAAGTGCGTTGGCCGATGACGTATCGAGCAGCGCAGCATTATTTGTCGCTTTGTGCGGACGCGCAACCCAACGCACAGCTTGTTTATCACCTAGCTCATTATGTAAATAAAACGCATTGATACTATGATAACGTTCAGCGGCAAAACTATTGGCAGGCACATAGTCAGCTTTCCAATCATTAAATGCTTTACTTTCTGGATGTGCTTTAAAGAACGCTGTTATTTTTTCTGGGTCTCGTTGTTTTGTTATAGGATCCGGTGATAATGCCTGCAATTGCTGAAAAAATGCCTCAGGTGTAGCAACTGCCATTACAGGAGGCGTATTCATAGCAACACGCCATTCATCGACTGTGCCACTGTTTACTGCAAATGCTAGACTGCGCACCGGTGCTTTTAAATCTGGCGCGGTTGGATTATTACCTGCAATTGAGAAACGCCCATAAAATGGCGTACTGCCCTTTTTAAACACCTCTGCGACCGAGTAAGAAGATAGTGCCCCTGTTGATTCAAAATTACCCGTTATACACATACCCTTAGCATGCGCACGACGAAAACCGGCATGTGGTGTGTCACCTTGCTGCAAATCAACAAATTTTTGTGCTGTTACTGCATCACGATTAAATGCGCCTGCAAAATAAAGTGTCGCCGTTGCAAAAACAGCCATCGACCCTAGTAATAAGCTACCTCGATAAAGTATCGCTGGCATACCCAACCTACTGCGTTTAACTTTAGTCATCCTACTCACGACCTCTTGAAATGATTATTATTAGTGCCCACATGCAAAGACCGACGAAAGAGGAAAACTATTTCAACAAATTAAAAAACTTCGCTCTAAAGTTAACTATTACCTCTGTTAGGATTTATTTTTAGACCTAAAGTTGTGCATATTTAGGAGAGATATTGCAATATTCTATATTGGATGAAGTCAATATTTATATCTATTCGCAGGACAAGTGTTGCCCAGGACCATACAAGCAAGTTAGCCTTCAACATGGCTATCAGCAAACATTGAATTTAAAAAGCACCTTGATAACCCGCTTTGCATTAACTGTTTTAAATAACCTAGCAGGTCATCCTATTAAAATGACAATGCCACACTCATTTCATAACTTTGTGGCTCTTTCCTTACGTCATAGTAGCTATCTGGCGCATAGGTAGGGTTATAATGCTGTTTATCAAACATATTTTTTACACCAATAGTCCATTGCCACGCACTTTGCTTACTAGGGCGATAACTCAAGTGAGCATCCAAAGTCCAGTAGCTACCTTTATTATCTCGTTGTGCAATTTCTGGCACTTTTACACTGGTATGATAGCTTAGGCTTTGGTTACGCCGACTAAGGTAATTAATTCCCGCATAAAATGAAAATTGCTCATCCTCCATAAACAGCAGCCAATTTAATGTATCTTTTGCCAATGACGCTTGCTCTGAATTAACTCGGGTATAATTAAATGAAGTACTAATGCGGTTAAAGTGAGACCAATCTGCATAATATTGATTATTCCACTCAACTTCATATCCAGGAACGTGTAATTGCTCACTGCTATTTTCGTAAGGCTTACCATTTACAGACTGAATAAACTCACTCAAGTAACTGCTAAACCCGCGCAGAGTAATATTATTATTAGCTGAAAAATGATAAACCCACTCACCTTCAAATGTCTCTATTTGTTCAGGATTTAGATTTGGATTTCCTGATATATTATTGTCACTGCGCACTTCATATTGCTGTAAAAAAGTAGGCGCTCGAAAAGCCGTTCCCCATATCAATTTACCAGACCACTGTTCATTACCTTGATAAGTCACAGCAATCCGCGGAGAAGTTTCTGAGCTGAACTCAGGGTAGTCATCAACCCGCACACCAACCGTCAATCCTAAGCGTTGCTCAAAAAATAGTGATTCTTGTTGAAAGTAAATAGCTCGGTTATGGCTTGATGGTGTTAAGTCACCATCTCGAATCACCCTTGATTCATACTCATTAACTTCTACCGCGTTTTGTTTTTTTATCGTCTCATGATATTCACCAACTTGACGTTGTTGAAAGGTCAGCCCCAAAATAGCATGGTGATTTGGATTAAACGCGTAACTCCACTGACTGCGCACACCATTTGATGTGGAATCCAAGTCTGAGTCAGAATAAAAATCAATATTGCCCTGCAGATCGGTAATCGTGCGCTCAAAGTAGCGCTTCACCTTGTAGGTATACAATTGATTTTCTATCGATAATTTATCAAAGCTAAGTTTATTTTGAATGTGCGCACTGAGTGTTTGATAGCGTTGAGATTTATATTGATTTGACGAATAATGAGGATACTCTGTCGTGTAATCATCATAATTTATAGCAAATTGCCACTGTTCATTGCGTAAAGACACTCCCAGACTTTTAGCATCAACATTATTATCATGCGTTGATGCAAAACCGTTGCGGTCATATTGTTGAGGATAGCCTTTGCTATCTAAGAGTCGCCCTGACAAAACAAATGTTCCGCCCGCAAACTCTTTCCCCGTATTGATAGTAGCTGATTGACGGTCGTAACTGCCACCCCCTGCTGAGATGCGAGTTCGTTCAGGCGCTTTTGCTTTCGTAAAAATAGAAATCAAACCTGAATATGCATCACCACCATATAATGCAGATTCTGGTCCGCGGATAACTTCTATTCGCTCAATATTATTTATTTGTATCTGTTCATCAGGAGACCAGCCTCCAATTAAACCTTCCCGCTGAGGTACGCCATCGATAGTTAACATTACTTTGCTGTTTCGACCTGATGGAATGCCTCGGATCCACACCATGTCTCGGCCATTTCGCCGCGATAGTATTTGTACGCCAGGCAACATTTTCAATATATCTGATAGCGTTCGCGCGCCCATACTTGCAATTTGAGTGGCGTTAACTGAGCTAATAATATTCGGCGCTTGGCTTATCTTTTTTACGGTTTGTGAAGGGCTCACAACTTCAATGTTAAGTAAGCTCTCAAGCGGGATCTCAAATAGGTTAGTATCTTGCTCATTACTATATGAAAAACTTGGCAAAGCTGCCAAGCACATAACTAATGAATTAAGCGGCAAATAACGAGTCAAACGTTTAGGCTTCATATCATACTTAATAAAACTAATAACCATAAAAAGGCTAGCTTAATTACCACTATATTGCCACAAGACAACACCAAGTTTTTACTCTAGCTGATTAATTTTTTTGAAATTAATAGCAAAACAACTATAAGAATAAATGCGCAGGAAGGTACACTTCTTGGCGCAGCAACTCTCGTCCTTGTTTAAGTGCATTGCTATACGAAGGTTTATTATCAGCATGAATGTAGCCAAAGAAAAATTCAAAATCTTGCATATGCTGTTGATAATATAAACGCTGCATTGGGGATGCAAAGCCCTGTCCTCTAAATTGCCCAGTAATAAAAATATCACTGATTAGTAAACCGTTAAACCCTAGCTCATCGCTCGACTCAGCCATTATCATACCCAGTGGCTTACCTCTATAAAACGCCGCGCTGCACAATCCGGCTGCAATAGCTTCGCTGATATCGTCTTTTTCGCTAATTGGTACTATTGTTGCCATTTCAGGATGCTGCATTAAAAACTGAGTATAGTCACGCTCATACCAAGGCCAATCTTTATCAAGTTCAAACGGCTGCAATGCAATATCTGCACAGAGTAATTCATCAACAGTCAGTTTAGGATCTTGTGCTGCTAACAATGAATCAACAGCGCGGCTACCGGCCAAACTTAGCAGTTGTTTGGCTGGTATTGATCCTGGTGCTGGCCATATACAAATATATCTAGGCGTACACCAGCAAAATACCTTACTAATATAGCGGACCAGCTGTGCAAGTAATGGTTCTGATAACGGATGCTCACTAAACACTTCAAACATAGTCTCGTCATCATCATTACGACAAACACTGACTATAAATAAGCTACCATCATCAGCTTCTACAACTTGCGCGTATAGATCATCATCTGGCACGCTGTCACTAATTGCCCGCCTTTGACGAAGCTCGGCAAAATGCTCTGCATTACAATCTTCATTCAGCGCAAGTAAGTCTTCACACTCTTTAGCGATTGCTTTTTCAGTATCTAAACCTATAATTTTATTTAAATTATAAGTTTTTAAAACTCCCTGACCTAAGCGACGTAAACATTTTTCATCAATTTTATATAATGGATAATGACGCATAACTTCCCTTTAATGACTGTTTTTAGTTAATATGGGGACAATAAAGACGTAAATCAACTAAATGATAATTAAGTGATTAATGAGCTCTTTGTAATACGCAATAACGGTTGGTTAACGCATCTAGCAGCAACATATAAAATGCCTGAAAGATTATATTTATTATCTTGCTATCGGCCTTATTCACTCCTATAGTCTGCAAATTATCACTCCTTAATTTTGAATTACTTTGTCTATCAAATCCCGCGTTCCTGTCAGTCAGTTTGGTGAATTATTAGGTTATGCGCCTGGTAATGTTGCTGTTTATTCGTCTGATTACGATACAGCTGACGAAACAATTTATCCTAACCGTAGCGCCTATCGTAGTTACCTCGATGGTATTTACATGGGCTATAAATGGCAATGTGTTGAATTTGCGCGACGCTGGATGTATCTCAATCATGGCTATATTTTTGATGATGTTGCAATGGCTTACGATATTTTTGAGCTACGCTCAGTGCGTGACATAAACAATCAAACCAGGTTGCCTTTACAAGCATTTCGTAATGGTGCAAAACACCACCCAGTGGTAGGAAGTTTACTCATTTGGGAAGAAGGCGGTGAATTTGAAGAAACTGGCCATGTTGCGGTGGTGGTTGAAGTACATCAGGATAAAATTCGTCTTGCTGAACAAAACGTGGCCCATCAGCTATGGCCGCAAGATCAACAGTGGTGTCGCGAACTCAAAGCGAAAGTCACAAAAGAAGGTGACTACTGGATTGAGTGATCTTACAGTGACGCCACTATTTTAGGCTGGATGACACAAACTGAGCACAGCGAATTTAGTGAACCGACGCCTGAAATAAGCACTGATCTGTTTGCCATAAAAGCCCAATATGCCACTGATTATGGGCAAGCCACTAAGTCATGGCTTAACATTGCCAATGACGATGAAGCAGCCTACGTAGAGATGATGCAAGGGCATAAATTGACTTCAGTTAATGCTGATCAACATCATTATTTTACAATTTCAAAAACCGCTCAACAAACTATTGAACATGCTACCAATGAATTACATGGCTTGTTTATGCATGCAACAGACTATGTACTGCAGCATCCTGAGCTATTAAAAAAGTTTAATTTACCCGATGCGGTGCTCAATAAGATTCGCCAATCATGGGATAATCGCTTAAATCAACTGATCACCAGTCGATTTGATTTTGCATTAACTCCCGCAGTCTTGAAAGTCTATGAATACAACTGCGATTCAGCATCGTGCTATATGGAAAGTGGCAAAGTACAAGGTAAATGGGCCAAACACTTTGGTGTTAAAACGGGTATTGATGCCGGCCATGATTTATTTAAAGATTTAGTAAGGGCATGGCGAAAAAGTGAAGTAAACGGCCTTGTCCATATATTGCAAGATGATGAGCCAGAAGAACATTACCATGCATTGTTTATGAAAGAAGCCATTGAAGCCGCTGGTTTTGAGTGCAAAGTAATCATTGGTTTGACTGATTTACACTGGGACGCAGCGGGTAATATTGTTGATGCAGATGGCGAAAAACTCAGTTACGTTTGGAAAACATGGTCATGGGAAACCGCTCTTGATCAAATAAGACTAGAGTGTGAGGCAGATCAATCCCAAAGCGATGATTTTGAGCCGCACTGGCAATCTGGTAAAACCCCACGCTTGGTCGATGTATTACTTCGTAAAAATGTGATGGTTTTTGAGCCGCTATGGACATTAATACCCAGTAATAAAGCAATTTTGCCAGTACTGTGGAGTTTATTTCCAAATCATCCGTTTTTACTCAATACTGCATTTGATTTAAATGATGAGCTATTGCAAACAGGCTATGTCGTTAAACCGATTGTTGGTCGATGCGGTGCAAATATTCAACTCGTTGATGAACAACAACACGTAATAGAAAAAACAACGGGTCACTTTGCCTCTCAAGAGCAAATATACCAGCAGTTATTTGCCCTTCCTAAAGTAGCTGACTACTTTGTGCAAATATGTAGTTTTACCGCAGCAGGTAAATACGCTGGTGCTGGCGTACGCGTTGATAAAAGCATGATTATAAACGGCCACAGCGATTGTATGGCATTGCGTATCAGCGATGATAGTTACTATAGTTCTTAACTAAAGAAGAGCCATTCTAACAATAAAATGGCTCTTCTTCACATAAAAAGCTGACTATTGTCTGTGACTTCTATGTGGCTACAAGTTTATCAAAAACTTACCTTAATATGTCCTAATGTTAAATCGAAGCAACATAAATAACGCCAGCATACTTATTAAAATGAAAATCCCTTTATGTGCAAATTCCCTACACCTAAATTTTTCATAACATATGCTTTTAAAGAACCCTTTACGCAAACAATATACAGTGCTAATATCGGTACACCATTGGTTTTTAATTTAATACTCATTTAAAATCAATATATTAAATTATAAATAAGGATGATGATATGAAATTAATTAACACCACTTTATTGCTTGCAACTTTTATATTTACAGCAATAGCATCTAATGCATCTGCCGCTACTGATCCATGGTATGTATATGCAAGTAAAGTAAATGGTTATAGGATGTGTGCTCAAGCCAGCCCTGGATCTGGATGGTATAAAGCAAGCCCAAATGGTTATTCAACTAAAGGCGCATGCAACTACTATGAAAGATAATATTTAATTAATTCGCCTTAATTTTGAGCTTTGCGAGCAAGGCTCTATTAACCTCAACTATTAATAAGATAGATTATCCAACTACTTTACGCCCGCTCATCTTTTGGTGAGTCCATCACTACATGCGAAGTGATCGTTCGTACCTGTGGGATTGATCCTAAAACATCAGCATGGAATGCTTTATAAGACTTAATATCAGCGGTTTCTACTCTAAGTAAATATTCAAATGCTCCTGTGACATTATGGCACTCTTTAACTTCATCAATAAACTCAAGTGCTTGTTCAAAAGCTCGTTGTGATTTCGTAGAGTGCTCATTTAAACCCACCCCCACATACGCGACAAAACCAAGTCCAAACGCTTGATTATTAATAACTGCTCGATAGCCTTTGATCACACCTGCTTTTTCTAACTCTTGTACACGGCGCAAGCATGCTGATGGGGATAAACCAACCAAATCAGCAAGTTCAGCGTTGGCAATTCGACCACTGCGCTTTAATTCTTGCAATATCCTGTCGTTAATTCGATCTTTTTTCATATTAAGTTGCTAAAGTAAATTTTGAATAGATTAATAAGCGTAAAAATTGCGAGCCATACAGAATATAATTGCACAATCATTATCAACTGAGCAACTATAAATGAATATTGAATTGGTATCAGCATTAGCATTATTTGCACTTGTATCTTCCATCACCCCAGGTCCTAACAACCTGATGTTAATGAACTCAGGCGCTAACTTTGGTTTTAAACGTTCATTGCCACATTTACTCGGCGTAACAATTGGCTTTGTGATCATGCTCGTATTGGTTGGTTTAGGTGTCATGCAATTATTTGACTTTGTTCCATGGAGTTACCAGCTATTAAAAGTGCTTTGCATGGCTTATTTGCTTTATCTTGCTTATAAAATTGCCAGTAATAAAACTCCTATCGGTGCTAAAAATAGCGATACTAGACCTTTTTCTTTTGTACAAGCATCTTTATTTCAATGGGTTAACCCGAAAGCCTGGACTATGGCATTAAGTGCAGTGAGTGTTTATGCCCCATCCAAAGGAATTGGTGCAGTGGTACTTGTAGGTCTTATTTTCGGTATAGTTAATTTACCCTGTGTCTGCTCATGGACGTTAGTCGGACAAAAGCTACAAGTATGGCTAAAAGATCGCAAGCGCCTACGAGCATTCAATATTTTTATGGCTGTATTGTTAGTCGCCTCGGTACTTTTTAGTATGCTGTGAGTAATAAAAAAAATAAACGCCTTAACAATGGCAACTTGGTTAAGTTGCCATTGTTAACCTCAATTTCGGATAACAAATCAATTTCCAGCAGCTAACTTATAAACCCCCTCGCGAACTAAAACTTTGATCTACTGCAACATGACTATGCTTGCCTCGTGCAATTATGGAGAGACTTGCAAACAGTACTGACACTTATCTATATTCATGAAGAGGGATGGCTAATGACGAATAAAGCAATAGCGAAGTTTAATATTTCTGCAACCGCAGCAAGTAATTTCCAACATGAAGCTGACGCAACGGCTGATTTTTGGGGCAATAAACCACTTAATACCTTGCCCCCTCATGATTTTATTGCTCCTTATGCACGTCATAAAACGCTGCCTACACCCGGTATAGAAAAACGTAATGCTTGGATCATTGGTGGAGGTATTGGTGGCCTAGCAGCGGCATTTTATCTTATCCGTGATGGCCATATGAGCGCTGAAAATATTACCATTTTGGAAGAAATGGATATTGAAGGCGGTTCAATGGATGGCGCGGGTAACCCTGATGACGGCTATATTATTCGTGGTGGCCGTGAAATGAACTGGAATTACGACACCTTGTGGGATCTGTTTCAAGACGTTCCCGCTGTTGAACTGCCCGAAGGCTATTCTGTGCTTGATGAGTACCGTTTAATTAATGATAACGACGCTAATTACTCACAAGCCCGTTTAATAAATAAATGCGGTGAGATACTCGATGCAAGTGACTTTGGCCTGAATAAAGCCCAGCAATGGGAGCTGATCCGTTTAATGCTCAAGCGCAAAGAAGAGCTTGACGATCTCAGCATTGAAGACTATTTCAGCAAAGGTTTTTTACAAAGCAATTTTTGGTTTTTATTTCGTACTATGTTTGCCTTTAAAAATTGTCATAGCTTGTTAGAAACTAAACTGTATTTGCATCGCTTTCTTGATTCTATTGATGGCTTTGCCGACATGTCTGTTTTACTTTTTCCGAAATATAATCAATACGATACCTTTATTAAACCGCTTGCTAATTTATTACGAGACAAAGGCGTGAATTTTCAATTTGCAAGCCGTGTAAACGATCTGGATATAACATTTACCGGTAATAAAAAAACCGTAACGGGGATCCATGCCACTATAAAAGGTCAAGCACAGCATATTAACGTTGCTCCAGACGATTTAGTTTATGCACTAACGGGTTCAATGACAGAGCATACCGCTTATGGTGACATGCAAAATGTGCCCGAGCTGAACTGTGAAAAACACGATCCCGGCGAAAATAGCGGGTGGAATTTATGGAAAAACCTCGCGAAGAAATCAGCTGTTTTTGGTAAACCCGAAAAATTTTATGGCGATATTGATAAGTCTATGTGGGAGTCAGCCACACTGACTTGCAAGCCATCCCCACTTATAGATAAGCTAAAGACATTATCAGTAAACGATCCTTACTCTGGTCGCACGGTAACTGGCGGCATTATTACTTTTACAGACTCTAACTGGCTATTGAGTGTAACATGTAACCGCCAACCTCATTTTCCAGATCAACCCGATGATACGTTAGTACTTTGGGTCTATGGTTTATTAATGGACAAACAAGGTAATCGTATCGTTAAAACAATGCCACAATGTAGCGGTGAAGAAATAATTACGGAGCTTTGCTACCATTTGGGCATTGAACAGCAGCTTGATGAAATCATTGCCAATACCAAGATACGTACAGCGCTAATGCCTTATATCACAGCTCAATTTATGACTCGTGCAGCTGGTGACAGACCCACCTCAGTTCCTGAAGGTTGTACAAACTTAGGTTTGATTGGTCAATTTGTTGAAACCCACAACGATATTATATTCACGATGGAAGCCTCTATTCGTACAGCACGTATTGGGGTATATAAGTTACTTAATATCCCTAAACAAGTGCCCGACATTAGCCCAACCCAATATGATATTCGTAACCTAATTAAAGGAGCTAGAGCGCTCAACAGCGGCAAGCCCTTTATTGGCGAGCGGTTATTACACCGCCTGCTTGATAAAACCTACTTTGCTCATATTTTACCGCCATTACCAGAGCCAAGTAGTAAAGAACAAATCCATTTTGAAGCAGAAATGCATGAGCTACTGGGCAAAGGCAGCTCGGCGATGCATAAATTTTCAAGCTGGGTTGGTACACTCAGGGATAATTTTTCGCATAAAGATAAATAATCTGAGCTTCGGATAATAAATCTATCCTCAATGGCTATGGATGGCCAAGCTAAAAACTATTTCTATACAAAATACAAAGCCTTGATCTTGATAAAGTGCAATAAGAAAAAACCAGGCTAGAATAAATAATAATATGAGCTCTGGATAATAAATCTGTCTCCAGTAGCTATTTTAGTAAACCTTTTTAACCAAAGTTCTGGTTAGTAATTTAACAGGAGCCAAAATGAGCCAAACAGTTGCAGATTTAATGACATCAGATCCATATGCCGTAAGTGCAGAAAACACCCTACACGACGCACATAATCTAATGAAGGAAAAAAATATCCGCCATATTCCGGTAATTGATCACAATGGCGAACTAGTGGGTATGTTGACACAAAAAATCATGATTGCCCAAGTGATGAATATTATGGCTAATTACAGCCCTAGCGCACTTGAACGAAAGGAAAAACAAACGAAAATACACACTATTATGGCAACCGATTTTGCCACTGTACTAGCAACCCAACCACTGCAAGATGTTGCTCGGTTTTTTGTTGATAACCGCCATGGTTGCATGCCTGTGATCACTGAAAAAAATAAACTCGTGGGTATACTTACCTCGTCAGACTTTGTACGCCTAGCGGCCGCTTTATTATCTTAATGCAAGGTGATAATAAGACCGCTATCCGTATAAAATGAATATAAACTCGTGTAATCGTGTATGCCAAGTAGTCCTTGGCACACACTACAGCCAGCCTTTGTGTTTAAAAAATAAATAAGGGGCAAAGCCCGATAGCAACATAATGCCAATTGCAAATGGGTAACCCCATTCCCATTGCAGCTCAGGCATTATATTAAAGTTCATCCCATATACACTGGCGACTACAGTAGGTGGTAAAAAAACCACCGAAGCAATAGAGAAGGTTTTGATAATTTGATTTTGTTCAATGTTAATAAAACCTTGTGTTGAATCCATCAAAAAGTTCACCTTATCAAACAAAAAGGTACAGTGAGACATTAGCGTATCTATATCAAGTACAATTTCTCGTAGTGATTCGCGATCCTCATTTTGTACACCTAAACGACGTATTAAAAACGAAATATTGCGCCGCGTATCCATTAAACACAAACGCACTTTCCCATTCGCATCCTCTAAACGCGCGATACGACTGACCGCTTCTTCTAGATCAGAGTCATCTTCTTCTAGTACATATGCACTGAGCTTCTCTAACTGATGATGCATATCCTCGAGCATATCAGCATGGTTTTCGACTTTTTGATCGAATAATGTAACCAATAACTGTTTTGGCGTATCACACATTACTTGACCTTTACGTGCTCTTAAGCGTAACAATCGAAAGTCAGCCAGCTCGTCATCGCGAATGGTCAGCAAACAGTTATCCTGAAGTAAACAGGCCACTGTTACCGTATTAAAACGTCCTTCATTGGGCGACATAAACAATGCGTGCACATGCAAGCCTTCATTGTCGATAAAACATCGCGATGAAGCTTCAATCTCTTGCACATCCCCTGACTCAGGAAAAGTTATATTGAGCGTTTTTGCGAGCGTATTTCGCTCATCTTCCGTTGGGTTGATTGTGTCAATCCAGTGTGCATTTCTGATTGATGCTTCAAGAGAAGTATCGGATGAAGGCTCTAACTCTCTGATCACCCCCTGCTCGATAGAAAAAAATCTCAACATGCACTTCTCCTTTAATAACAAGATGGGTTGAGTATATGTAAGTGATGATTAATCAACAATGATAATACACTTCTGTATCACAGTTATTATTGAGAGTAAGTAATTCGCTAACACGTAACAGCATCTTTTATTTTGCAGATTTTACAAAAAAGTGCATATTTTTCATGGCATTTCAAAGAAATGCTTTCATCACCCAACTTCAAAAAACATATAAATTATTAAATATCAGAAACTTAAAAAATAATTTTTATCGGCACAGCCATTGCTTTATATAAACTAACGCATGTTCATAGACTTTATTAGACGCTGTGAACATTCCTTATAAATCAGGAGGAATAATGAGTAACAATAACGAAACAAACAAAATCGCTGAATTTACTGCCCCAGGTATGAATGAAGAATCTGCAAAAAATACCATTGCTGCACTTGATAACCGCATGGTCGCACTGATCGATTTACAATTGACTCTAAAACATATTCATTGGAATGTAGTTGGCCCAAATTTTATTGGCGTGCATGAAATGCTCGACCCTCAGGTTGAAGTGATCAGAGCAATGACCGACACCATCGCCGAGCGAATCGCTACGCTGGGCGGAGTTCCGGTTGGTACTCCAAAATCGATAGTTGATCGTCGTTCATGGCAAGATTACGCAATTGGTAAGGGCTTGGTAAAAGATCATTTAGTTGCGCTTGATAAAGTATACAATGGGATTAATGGCGATCACCGAAGTGCGATTGGCAAGCTATCAGAGCTCGATCCTGTATCTGAGGATATGCTAATTAGCCAACTTGCCGATTTAGAACAGTTTCAATGGTTTGTGCGTGCACACTTAGAATCGTCAACGGGCAAACTCAATAGCTAATCTAGCGGTTTTGTGTTCAGTTTAAACTGATTCATTTATATTTAAAGTCAAAGATCAGGCTATTTAAAGCCTGATCTTTATTTATTACTGCTCAACAATAATACCGCTATTTTTTGTTTATATTAGATCTTAAACTGACCTACCAAATCGCCTAAACTCTCCCCTCGACCAGCTAAGTGATGACTGACTGATGAGGTTGTTTTAATTGAACGAGTAAGCTCATTAACGATTTCTTGAATCGCAAAAACGTTACGGTTAATTTCCTCAGTTACACTACTTTGCTCTGTGGCAGCGGTAGCTATTTGTGTGCTCATATCGTTAATTGTAGTAACCGAGCTGGTTACCGCTCCTAAACTTTCAGAAATTGCGCGAGATGACTCAACTGAGCGATTACAGCTTTGCTGACTTGCCAACATTGCCTTTACCGCAGCCGTGACTAGCGTATGTAACTCATTAAGCATTTCATTAATCTCTAACGTACTCTCTTGTGTACGACTGGCTAAACTTCTCACTTCATCAGCTACAACCGCAAAACCACGGCCTTGCTCGCCAGCCCTTGCAGCTTCAATAGCCGCATTAAGGGCCAGTAAGTTAGTTTGCTCAGCAATGCCACCGATAACACTTAATACACTGTTAATTTTTTTAGATTGTTCACTTAATGAATTAACCTGTTCAGCAGCTTGATTAATCTCACTCATTAAATTTGAAACTTCTTCTAAAGAAACATCTACACATTTTTGAGCATTGGCAACATCTTGCGTGGCTGACTGGGTTGATACCGCCACTTGTGTGGTATTTTGCGCGACTTCCTGAGATGTTGCTGACATTTCGGTGATCGCCGTTGCTACCAGCTCAGTTTCATGATTATGGTTTACTAACTGATTTTCAATTAACTGTGTTTGTGTATTGATATCATTTGATGAATCTTTTACATCACGGGTTACATCTGCCACATTGGTGATAATGCTATGTAGTTTACTAACAAACACATTAAATGAATTACCCAATTGACCAATTTCATCGTTACTATGCACTTCTAAGCGCTTAGTCAGATCACCTTCGCCTTTTGCAATATCATCTAAGTTTTGCACCATATTGTGAATTGGTTTTACCATATTGTTTGCCGCAATTAAGGCAAAAAACACCGTCAACACCACCCAAAATAATGCAATTAATAACAGGGTCGTTACTTTTTCATTCATATGAGCTTGTATTGTTGCTTGGTACTTTGTTAGCTCAGCTTCAATATCATCCATATAAGCGCCCGTTCCTAGCATCCAATCTGTACCAGGAACCATCGCTGCATAGCCCATTTTTTCAACTAAACCCGTTGTATTAGGCTTTTGAAAAGCATAATAAAAAGCACCGCCACCTTGTCTTGCTTGCTCAAGCAACCCAACAATTATTTTTTTACCATTAGGATCGGTCATGGCTATTTTATTTTGCCCTTCAATTGCATCACCCAATAACGCATGGAAAATACTAACGCCTTTTGTATCATAGATAAAAAAGTAACCATCTTTACCAAAAGTGAGATCTCGCAATGCATTTTTTGCATCTTCTTTAGTCCCCTTGGCTAGTTCGTAATTAATTATTTGGCGGCCTATCTCAACCTCAGTTGCTAATAAACTTTCTTTGTCAGCAATTAATTTTGTTTTAAACGATACAAAATTTTGCTGCTGATTTTGATACTCTAAATAATATGAGCTGGCCATTAAACTAATTAACAGCAGCGTGAGCGGCAAAATAGCTAATAGCAACAGCTTATTTTTCAGACTTAGATTACTCATTTTTCCTCACGTGTAACAATGTAAAGCTCCATAGTATTGATACATCGAGAGCTTATAAAAACTGTAATTATACTGCCAATTACAATTAAGTGTTTATTTGAAATCAAAAGCTATTCAAATACCATATTCACATATATATAGATTCTGGATATAAGACAAACGTATAGTAGCCGCAAAGCTACCATAATAAATTTTTACTAGTACAGTAAACGTAAAAATTGCTAGCCAACAAAAACACAATTGCACAATAATCACACAACAAGCAACTATAAATGAATATTGAACTGATTTTGGCCTCGCCATTAGTTTAATAAACTGACGTTTAATATTTTTAATGGCTATGTTATTTGTGATCTCCATGCTATCTATCAATATTCAGCTTTTCATCCACCACGTTTTCACATAGTCTGAAAGCAGACTCAATGTAAAACAATACAAATTATAACAAGGTAGTTTTATGAGCAATCAATTAAATGTATTAGGTACGCGCTTGCATTTGTGCTGCGGGAATACAGGCTACACTCGAGAAGGATTTTGCTATGTCCCTGCATCTGATGTTGGTAACCACAGTGTATGTGCCATCATGACTGATGAATTTTTACAGTTTTCAAAAGCACAAGGCAATGACTTGATAACGCCTAATCCAATGTACGATTTTGCAGGCCTAAAGGCTGGTGATAAATGGTGTTTATGTGCCGTGCGCTGGCACCATGCGGTTGCTGAAAACGTAGCTCCGCCGGTTATACTTGAGGCCACCCATGAAAAATCGTTACAAGTAGTCTCTCTTGAAGTATTAAAGGCTCACCAATACTCTGCACGCTAAAAGTTTCTAATAAGCATTTACACACTCTAAGATAAAGCCATTGCTCTGCGCTGGTTTTATCTTAACCACCATCTAGTATGATATTAGCGATGTGGTAACACCAACCAGCTAATATCGCATATCCTTAAACTTTTTCATCAGACTTAACACTGAACCAAAAGTAGTCCTAAGTCTAAGTATCTGCTATTTATTAAAAAATCCTCAACCCTGAGCTATACTTGTTGGTATATTAAATTTACTATCCAAGTGTGCTTACGATTAAATAAGGAAACTTTAGTGCTGTCGCGTTTGTATGATTTTATGCCGGGTTTAAACACTTTACTTCATTATGAACGAAAGTGGTTTGCTGATGATGTGAGGGCTGCGTTATCCGTTGCCGCCGTTGCTCTACCTGTTGCTATCGCGTATGCACAACTTACTGGGGTTAACGCCGCTGTCGGGCTATATTCATGCATATTACCTATGATTTTATATGCCTTGTTTGGTACTTCCAAACAATTGATTGTCGGACCAGATGCAGCAACATGTGCGGTTATTGCTGCGGTGGTGACACCACTTGCAGCTGGGGACAGTGTTAAACACTGGCAACTCGTTGTAACTATGACCGCGATGACTGGCTTTTGGTGCTTTATTGCTAGCCGATTTAAATTAGGGGTATTAGCAGACTTCTTATCCAAGCCTATTTTAATGGGCTTATTAAACGGTGTTGCAATTACGATTATTGTCAGCCAATTTTCTAAAGTATTCGGTTTTACCTTCGATGACAGATATTTACTTGAACGATTAGGAGGTGTGCCTACTTATTTATCACAAACCCACATTCCTACTCTATTAATGGCCCTGTTTACCCTCGGTGTTTTTTTTGCCATGAAGCGACTAAAACCGACTTGGCCAGCATCTATGTTTGCTATCGCATTTGGTGCCCTATTAGTGTGGGTTTTTAATTTAAAGCAGTTTGATATCAACACAATTGGCACTGTAACCGGTGGCCTTCCAGTGTTTAACACCCCTATTTATGATATTGGTATTATTCGTGAACTTGTCGTGCCTGCACTTAACTTAGCAATAGTTAGCTTTGTCAGTATGATGCTAACCGCTCGCAGTTTTGCAGCTAAAAATGGTTACGACATAGATGCTGACAAAGAGTTTAGAGCGTTAGGTATTGCGAACATTGGCTCTGCTTTATCACAAGGTTTTGCTGTCAGTGGTGCAGACTCTCGTACAGCTGTTAACGATGATTCCGGTGGTAAAACGCAATTAGTGTCGATTATCGCAGCGGGAATTATTGCTGTTATCGCCCTATTTTTAACCGCTCCCCTAGAATTTATTCCCAGTGCAGCATTAGGTGTTGTGCTTATTATTGCTTCAATCCATTTATTAGACTTAAAAGCCATTTGGCTATTAAAGCGTAAAGACAAACAAGCATTTTACCTTGCGCTAGCCACCTTATTCGCAGTGTTATTTATTGGCGTAATACCAGGCATCACTCTCGCTGTACTATTGGGGTTATTCCAGTTTATTCGCACCGTAATGCGCCCTACCGACAATATATTAGGTGTTGATATTAAGGGCGTTGTTAGGAGCCTTGATGCCACAGATAAAGCAAAGTCAGTACAAGGAGTCTTTATTTATCGTTTTAATTCTCCTTTAACTTACTTTA
Source organism: Pseudoalteromonas sp. SG41-5 (assembly GCF_014164495.1). Lineage (NCBI taxonomy): Bacteria > Pseudomonadati > Pseudomonadota > Gammaproteobacteria > Alteromonadales > Pseudoalteromonadaceae > Pseudoalteromonas > Pseudoalteromonas sp. SG41-5. The sequence goes on from NZ_JACJFH010000031.1 coordinate 37,147, forward strand.
ATGCCGGTTACTTTAAACGGCGTTTGCTAGAACAATATGCGCGGCAAAAAGACGACACGCAATGCGTTATTATCGACGCAGTCCCCTGCTTCACCCATTTAGATTTAAGTGTCATGGCCATGCTCGCCGATTTAGACGTGATATTTAAAAAACGTGGTATTCGATTAGAACTTGCTGGCAGAAAGCGGCAATTACTATCATGGTTTGAAATTGCTGGTATGACATCCGGTAAAGACGGCATCTACGTGCATTCAGATCTCTATATTGCCTTACAAAAAAACAGCGTCAGCCAATCAAGTGCCGAAGTAAACTTGTTCGAAACTAAAGAAGTTAAAGATGCCAGTACACAACAAGCCTAAATAAATATTAAGTCTTGTTGTTACTCATCTTCAACCGACTAACAATTGCTTGCATACAGGTATCTCTATCGACAACCCATAAGCCATAGCTTATGGGTAGCATTTCAATATTGGCACGACTAAATAGCTTATAGGTATCCAGTTCAAAGAAATCAGCCCAAGGTCCAGGGTAACCAATCAGATCGACAGCTAAGTAGCGGCCATGATAGCGGCATAAAATATCAACCTCGGTCCCCGCAACAGCATACCCAGGCCATGTTTCTATCTGCAATTTCATCAGCTCTTGTATTACATCGCGTTGAAAATCATCGACATCAGACAAACACGTATGAGCGGCTGCAAACTCACTTACCGAGCCTAAGTAACGTCTTAATAAATAATGTTCTGGTAACTGTGTTTCATCAATGGATAAAAATAAATGCTGTGCTTGTCTTGCCCGCGTTATAGTCACGTTAAAAACATCTGCTTTATTTAAATATACTGCCGCACGTTTTGCATCATTATCGACGGCAAAAGAGATCAACATAACATCGCGTTCCTCCCCCTGAAAACCAAAAGGAGTGGCGGCTCTGAGCTTATGTTTAATTATTTCAGCGTCACTAAAATTAGCGTCTATTTGCTTTGCTATAAAATCTGCTTGGCTTCGAAATGGCGAAACAATTCCGATACTGTGATAAACACCCGCTTCTCGATCATCACTCATTTGCTGTTTTATGCTCGCGATTACAGCGTTGGCTTCGAGCTGATTAACGCCATTTTTATCTCTTTCACCATTAACGCGATGGATAAATAAATGCCCACTGCTTGTACAAGGGCGATGCTGCATTACTTTTAATTTTGATTGATAAAAATAGCGGTTACTAAAATGAATTAACTCAGGTTTACTTCTAAAATGCTCATCTAAAAAGGCTAATTGCTGATCGCTATTGAGTGTATTTAATGTCAAATCTAAAATTGAATTATCACGATAACTAACAACCCCCTCACTCGAGAGTGATAGTTGATTCTTAGTGCGAAGCTGAGCCTCTTTTGATTTTGCTAAAAAAGAGTAATGCCTTAATTGCTTTGTATCGCCAACTACAAGCGCTCGTTTTGCACGATAAAGTGCTGGTAAACAACTGCTAATATTGCACTGTGTTGCTTCATCGATAATAACTAAATCAAACATTTGCGGCTTTAAGGGTAATACCCTATACAGCGAATTCAAACTCACTAACCACACAGGAAACGCCGCTAGCAATGATGAGTATTCTATATTATCAAACAGCTCAAACTGCCTTTTAGAAGTACGACTGCGAATAGCCTGATTAAACGCCTGCAGCGATTTACGCTGAGTGTTAACTAACGTTCGCAAATTAGTATTCTTTAACACGGTTAAATAACGACTAGCCAGCAGCTCTCTTTTTGTTTGTTGATCGTTAATTTCATCTAAAGCAGACCACTGTTTTGCAAGCTTTTTAATACTGCGCTGAGCCCACTTGAGATATAAATTGCTTAACCATTGAATGTCTTTATCTTCAAGCCTTTTAAGGCGTTGACCTCGGATTATCGCTTTGCGACAAAACTTATCAAACCGTTGCTCTAAATCATTAAGTAACACATTTTGTGCTTTTAGCTCTGATTCAAAAATAGCAGGGGCTTTTTCCTGCTCATCCGCTAAATAACCAGACAATAAGTCTGCAATATACGCTTTTAGATTTTTTAAAAACTCTTTTTGCCCAGCCCTGATTGATACTTCACTTAACGCAAAATTCTCATTCAATTTATCGGCAATCACATCAAGTGCCGGGTCATTATTCGCGACAATAAGTACTGACTCACCTCGCGCCATGTGCTCTGCAGCAACTGCGGCAATGGTATAACTTTTCCCTGTACCTGGCGGCCCTGACACACAGCCTAAATGCGCATTAGCAGCAATCGAAATAACTTTCTTTTGTGGTGCTGACAATAAGCCTGGTAAGTAGTCATACTTTAACGACTTAGCCGTGTTCGGCGGCAAATCATTTGAAATTAAAGCATCTATAGGGGGCGAAAGCATCTTTGAGGCTATTATTTCTTCGAGCTCATGGATCACCCCTCGACTGCTGCTTGAACGTTCAACAAACACCAGCATAGAGGCAGGTAAAAGTGTCAAATTTTTACTTTTTAAGGCTTTTTTTATTTTGGCATAATTAACAAGCTCAGGATAATTTAAAAGTTCAAATACGTTTAGCGCTAATGGGCTTTGTTTTAATAATGAAGTCCAAAAATAAGCTGATTGAATATCGGCAGTTTCATCAAGAGGTTCTGCTTCTGGCATTAACAGTTGGGTGAGCGATTCATTAATTTCAGGTTGAGAGTCGATAACCGAAAAGTAATAATCATCATCTTTTTCTATCACGGCTTCATTAAATAAGATAGGTGAAACAACTTGTTTTATCTCACCTTTTATCTCAAGCTTGCCGACTAATATAAAACGCACATACAACAAAACACGTTCACGTTGATATACCTCAACACGCTTTATTATTGGCTCAGCAAACTCTTGAGGAATAGGCATTCGCGGTAAAAAACCTGAGCCTACATCATCCCTTCCTTCAAGCACAAAGCAGTCTTGTTTTTTTAATTTACTCAAATCCCATAGGTTTAAATCCGCGCTATCTTCTTTATAGCAATCGCGGTAATACGAAAGTACATTTTTACTACTCAAAATTTTATTCCATTTAGAAGATATTACTTTTTAATACCGTAAGCATCGAGATAATTAAGATAAATTTGGTCTTAACGTGTTGGAAACTACATTTCGTGACAATACGAAGTCAATTGCAACGTTTTGTTAAGCCTTTTCGATTGCACAGCCATAATCTAAGCTGTTATGTGCTTTTAACTGCACGATTCTAGAGCCTGCTCGAAATGATCTGCTAGCTCAACGTATTGGCTACCCCAGCCATTATCCATTGCAATTTCTTGCAAGGAGGCAGTAGGTAAGAACATGTTGACCATTTGCTCTGGGCTAGAAAGATACCCAGTAGACTTAACAGAGGCAAGGTTTGCTGAAACGACAACAAGTAGCTCTTCAGGTGTTTTACTACTGAACATTGATTCTTCTGAGTCACACAGAAAACTTTCAAGGTGTGTTAAAACCTTTTCCATGTTATCTTTCATTGCTTCAGTTTCCATAGAGCCCTATCGTCACATAACGTCGCAATCACGCGTGCATTGGCTTGTTAAGTTTGAGCTCCATAGGCTGATAAACCAAGCCTGCCGATTCGCCGATTTCGCCACTACGCTCAAACCCATAATTTTCATAAGCGGTCACTGAAGATAGCGACGCGCTAACGGTAACAGTTTCAACCTTCGCATGATTCAAGGCGGATATAAGCAGCTTTCTTCCAATACCACTTTTCTGTGATTCCGGCCGAATAAAAAGCATCGCAACATGGCGACCTTCCTTAAGCTCAATGACGCCCTCGACATTTTCGTTGTTCTCAGCAACCAGCATCAAGTTATCGCCTCTCATCCTATCGAGGAATGCATCGCGCGCAGCGATATTCGAAAAGGTTGTAATCCCCTCATCAGACAATGTGCTTGCAACAGACTGCAAAAAAGAGTCCATGCAAATTGCACTTACAGCTTCAAGGTCCTTCTCTTCCACCTTCCTGATGATCATCAATGTCCCCCAAGAACATAACAACTTATTAAAAGGATCTAAACCCGCGAGTTGCAGACAGAAAACCCTTTGATTTTTTTGATACTTTCAGTCTAACTCTGTATCTAAATGTAAATCAAGAGATTTATATTTGTTGTTTTTTGTTGTTGTAAAATACAAGAAATACCCCCGCGCATTGTTGAAAAAAACGATTTATAAATGCAAGAAAATAAAGCAGCTAAAGATGCGCAAAGCGTTAAGATGGGTGTCACTTTTGTGCTCTGGTGTTCTCCTTAGAAAAAGAACACCACGCAGTAGCAACGTCAGTTTTTAAATTTGGCTATTACCGGACGGTTACGCTGTGCATATTAAGTAAGTTAATTCTTTTTGCATCTTATCTTAGTAGTCGTCGGCACTAAAAAGGAATGAAAGCTTTTCATGACTGAATTTTTTTTTGAGTTTCGTGTAATTGGGTGTTATCAAATTTTGATAGGTTTTAGAGGGTATGTTATTACCACTAAATTTAGAAATGAAGTATTTCACCTCTTTCAATTTTAGTTTCTGAAAATATTCAGGAATAGCATTTTCAAACGTACAATTATTAATCCCTAAATACTGTAGATGTTGTAAATCAGCAACCCATTTAGGGAAATCGATAAAATGTATACCGTCGAAATAGAGCGTTTCCAAATTTGAAAACTCTTTAACGTAATCCGGAAGTTTCTCAATTTTATGATGCGGGTTAAAATCAATAAGATCCAAGCTGGTTAAACTTTCTGGTATGGTTTTAATATCGTCGCCTACGCCCATTAAGTGAAGGCGCTGTAAAGCTGTAAATTGATTAAGCCCAGCATAAGCCTTTTTATCAAAAGCGTAGCATAACGTTATCTCTAGATCGTTTAGTTTGGGAGCCTCTAAAGCTGCTAAAGACGATAGCTCTGTACGCGATAGGGCAAGCTTTTCTAAATGAGGAAGCTGTACAGCAGGGAAATCTTTTATAATTTGGTTATTTTCTATTGAGAGCGCTTGTAAATTAGGCATCTGCTGAAGCAATTCTTTTACATTTTGCGCTTTATAATAGTCTAATTTTAATCCTTTTAATTGAGTAGCAGGGTGCACATTAAGTGCAGCTTCGCTTTCGTTTTGATTTTCTATAAACAGTTTTTCTAATTGCGGACAGTGTTTTAAAACATCTTTTATAGCCGCTGTTGACCAAATAACCTGTAGTTTTTTTAAGTATTCTGGCTTTGGAAAATAAGCAGAATAGTCAATCTCAGGATCTGCCGTTGCTTTAGGAAAATATAGACTTAAGCTTTTGGCTACGATTTTACTAAAAAAATTCTTCATATTGGAGATGCTTAGCGATTGAAAAGACGCTTTTTCAGTTTGTATTAACCTTTCTCCTGGAATAAACTCTTTAATGTTTAAAAGGTCGAGATTGTTAATTTTTTGAGGAAGCACATCACTTTCAATGACTAAATTAGGACATCGTTGAATTTCTAAAGAGTCAAGCAGGTCTATATTTTTTAGCGTTTCAGATAGCTTTTCTATTTCAGAGTTCCATAGTTTGAGGGTAGATAATTTACGGCATGCTCCTAGATTGGCGAATAAAAAATCACAATCATTCATCCCAAAACAAGCAATAGTTTCTAATGCTGGTAAACTTTCTAAACCGGAAGCAAGTTGTGGTAATTCCTTAATACTGTAGATTTCTAATTCCTTTAAATTCGGAAAGCTTTCAGGGTTTTTTATCATATAAGCTAGGAAATCTTCCCGATAAAGCGTCAATTTAGAAACCTGTAGAGTAGTATTAGTATTTATAATGTCTATCGAGTCATCTAATTGTATAACACCTATATCTGGCATAAAGACTAAAGTATCATCAATCTCTTTAACTTTTGGCAGACGCTTAAACCGTACTTTTTTTAGTGTTTTTAATTGATGGATGTTATCTGGAATTTTGGTAAGACTAGGGCAATCAAAAACTTTTATTTCTTCTAATATTTTCAAGGAAGAAAGGTCCGGTAAGGTTTTTAAATTTTCTAAATTTTCTAATTCCAATATTCTTATAGAAGTCGGAAGTTTTAATTGATCAATATTTTTAGTGGTTAAGCCTTTTAATTTTAAAGTTTCAAGATTACTAAGTTGCTGCAAATCTGTAGGCATTTCTAAGGTTACCGTTTCGCCCCCTTTAGCCTGATCAATAGTGAGCTCCTTAAGTTGCTTTAATTGGCTAAAATATTCTGGCACCTTTTGTAAACAAGGGGTTTTTAGCGATATGACTTCTAAATTCTTAAAGTTACTAAAAGAATCTGGGAGTACTGTATACGGCCCTTTAATGTAAAGCGTATTTACCCCACTTAGTGTTCCAAATTCTTCTGGAATACCACTTGCAAATACATTCGTTATGTTCAAACCCGTTATGCCTTGGAGTCGTAAAATAATAGAAGGATCTTTACTTATTTTTTTAGCAACGCTTTCTTCACTTAAAAAGAAACGTGTATACCCCAGCATATTATATAGCTTGCCAATAGGAAAACCTGGATCTATAGCTGCAAAATGCACAAGCGTACTGATGAGTTTTCCGGTATCATCTAATTTTTCAGGAAGCTTATTACGGGTTTTAAAAGCTTTTAACTGAGCTTTACCCGCGTATTTTTCTAAGATTTCTGAAATTTCTTTTACAACGTCTTTATCTCTGTAGAGTTTACCAATTAGAAAAAGCTCATAAAGACTATCCTTCGGATAGTTACTGCTTTCTTGAAGGTACTTGTAGTAAGAAGCTATATGCTCTATATTAAATTTCATTGTCATTTTATTTCTCCGAATTGAATAACCTTTCAATGTTGTCTGAAAGACTTTGATTTACTACACTATTAAATCAGGTAAATGATCTTCCCTTGAAACTCAAGACACCTAGCTTGCCGATTTATACCTAGTTTTAAACTCTTCGGGGGGGACTGATAGCCAAGATGGTTGTGCAGTCTAACTCGATTTTAAAATACTTCAATATAATCTAGTCTGAGCTAGTACATACTCATATAAGCAGGAATAAACTAGCGCTCTTATAAATGAGTCTAGGAGCGCTTCACCTTATACATTAAACACTCAAGTTACGTTCAAAGTTCACAATATCTACATCAGGTTTTACTTTATATAGCTGCGCTAAGCGACCACCAGACTTCACTTTTTCATCGACTTTTTCAAACATATCAGCTGCTTCAATACGCCTAATAATACTCTTTCGCTGTACTGGTTTACCAAGAATAGTTTCAATGACTAACTTAAACTGTCCAACAGTAAAGTGCTCTGGTAAACAATATACGGGGATCATTGAATAAAGCGCTTTCTGTTTTAACCGCTCTTTTGCTTGTTCAATTATAAACTTATGATCAAAAGCGACAGGTAATTCAGTTAGTTTATTTAGATCTATCCATTTTGCATCATCAACAGTTGCTATATGAGTTGATACTTGCGCCTCTGCAATTAATGCAAAATAAACCAAAGTAACACTAAAACCTCTAGGATCTCGGTTAACTCCTGAATACGTTTGTAATTGCTCTAAATACTGAGGGGCAACACTGGTTTTTTCTTTAAGTTTACGCAGCGCAGTCATGCCAACATTGTCATCAATATCAACATTTACAAATCCGCCAGGGAGACCCCATCTACCAGCAAAAGGCTCGCTTGCACGCTTTACCATTAAAACCTTTAAAGCGCCCTCTTTAACTGTGAACAGTACACTGTCGACTGTAAATAAAGGGTTTTTATATTCAGTAATATCGTAATGATTAGCCACAATATGCTCACGCTAAGTTAATGTCTTAATGACACAATAAATCAAACACTTCTCAATTTCAACCTATAGTACAATCATACACCTATCATAAGTTCAGTAATTTAGTTTAAAAAATAGCTTGAATGTAATGAGTACATTTGATAACTTATTTGTGTCGTTAGGACACAAACATTCAAAGGACAAAAAAATGAAAGTATTTAGCTATGACTCAGCAGGAAGTAAATCGTTAATCGATTATGATAATTTCACTTTTTCTGGTGGTGAAGAACATGTCAGATTTAATACCGCTAATTTTTCAGACTCTAAAAAAATAGAGATTTTTGAACGGCTAACCAACTCTTCAAACATGGTTAGATTAATGATTGCTGTCGATGCGTTAAAAAGATTAACAAATGAAAGCACACCTATTGAACTTGTTATTCCTTACTTTCCTTATGCACGCCAAGATAGAGTATGCGTTGAAGGAGAAGCTTTAGGTGCTGCTGTTATGGCAAAGTTTATTAATAACTTAAACTTTTCAAAAGTTACTATTTGGGATGCCCATAGCGATGTATCTCCAGCTTTAATAAATAAAGTGACCAATATTGAACAAATTTCGCTACTCGCCCGCTGCGAAGAGCTAAGCCAACGTTTGTCACAAGGAGAGCTGACCCTTATTTCTCCTGATGCGGGCGCAAGCAAAAAGACCATTAAAATTTCAGAAAAGTTCAATGGTGTACCTGAGGTTATTCAAGCACAAAAAGTCAGAAACTTAAAAACAGGCGAAATAATCAAAACAGAAATTATTGGCGATGTTAAAGGTAAAAGCGTGCTGATTGCCGATGATATTTGCGATGGTGGCAGAACATTTATTGAGCTTGCGAAGGTTCTAAAAAATAATGGTGCAGTTGAAGTTTCTCTTTTTATTACCCACGGTATTTTTTCAAAAGGGCTTGATGTTTTTGAAGGACTAATAGACAAAATTTACACGACTGACTCGTTTAAACCAGCTAATGAATTTAAACATAGTAACAACATTAATTTAGAAATTATTGAGATGTAAGGAAAACACCATGACTATTATAGCTGCAAGTATGCAAAAAGATGTTTATAAAGAATTCCATAGCCGCGCCTATCACCCTGACGTAAGTGAAGTATATGCAAACTTCACATCAAGAAGCGGAAAGCTTAGTAACATAGAAAATAACGATAAAGTGGCGTTTGTTGGTCTACAGTACTTTATTAAAAGCTACCTTTTAGAAGAATGGAATGAGTTTTTCAAAGTGGATAAGGCAACAGCAGTTGCTAATCACAAACGTATTATGAGCTCAATGCTTGGTTATACTGTTGATGTAAAGTATTTAGAAGACTTACATGACTTAGGTTATTTACCATTGAAAATAAAAGCATTACCAGAGGGAACGCTAGTCCCTTATTTAGTTCCGCCTATGACAATCGTCAATACTAAAGCCGGTTTTCAATGGTTAACCAATATGATTGAAACGGTACTAAGCTGCGAAAACTGGCCAATCCAAACAAGTACCACAACCTCTGTTGCCTATTTAAAAGTATTTAAAGAATTTGCAAAAAAAACAGCAATGCCTATGGAGTTTGTACCTTTCCAAGGGCATGACTTTAGCTTTAGAGGGATGTTCGGCAAACATGCTGCCGCTATGAGTGGTTTTGGTCATTTAGCATCAGGACTGGTAGGCACAGACACCATTCCTGCTGTTTTATTTGCCGAAAAATATTACGGCGCTAATGTAGATAACGAGCTTGTAGGTTGCTCTGTTGATGCAACAGAACATTCGGTTACGTGCTCATGGATCATGGAAGGTGAAATTGAGTTTTTCAAATACTTAATGAAAGAGCAGTCACCAAAAGGAATTTTAAGCGTTGTATCAGATACTTGGGACTTTTGGACGTTAGTAACTGATTACTTACCACAATTAAAAAACGAAATAATGGCTCGCGACGGCACATTAGTTATACGCCCGGACTCAGGTGATCCGGTTAAAGTACTCACAGGCTATACTGTTTCACCGGTATCTGATTACAGTGAACTATTCACCACTCAAGATGAAGCTGAAAAAGAAGTCTTACAAAAAGGTTTTGAAGCATACCGTTTTAATGGCCAATATTTTGGCTTTGAAGATAACAACACCATTGAACTGATGGAATGTGAAGTAAAAGGGCTCATCGAATGTTTATGGGATATATTTGGTGGCACCACAACACCAAAAGGCTACAAGCTACTTGATGAACACATTGGCGCTATTTATGGTGATGCTATAACGCTAACCCGTCAACGCCAAATTTTACAAAGGCTGATGGATAAAGGCTTTGCATCAAAAGTCGTATTAGGTATTGGCTCTTACAGCTACCAATATGTGACTCGCGATACACATGGCTCAGCAGTAAAAGCAACGAGCGTAGTCAAAGCTGGTGAACGCTTAGCTATTTTTAAAGATCCTAAAACTGATGCAAAGAAAAAATCAGCAAAAGGGCTCTTAAAAATAGAGCGAGTCAATGGCGAGCTCACCTTGTTTGATGACGTAACCGAGCAAGAAGAAGCACAAGGACTGCTAGAGGTTGTTTTTCAAGACGGTAAATTAGTAAAAGAAACCACCTTGAATGAAATTAGAGAGTGTATAAACCAGCAAATTTAAACCACAGCTGGGGTTTAAGAGGTAATGTTCAAAATCGTTATATGAATAAACCTTACCTTGAACTGTCAGATTTGGTTAGTGGGATTCAATCAAATCTGACAGTCGCATATGCGTCATTTCGGTCATTCAAACAAAAAGTAGCAAAAAGCAAGATGCTACCTCATACGCCTTGTTAGCAGCTCTTTGTTATGGCTTGCCGCGTAGAATGCTTTGTAACAGTTCATAATTACGCCCCACCAAATTACCTACTTGGGGAATGGATGCCAAAAACTCTGAGTTCAATCTAAGCTTGGCTCTAAACTCTTCATGTACAATACAGTCATCTATAAAAGGCCCTGCAGAATTTGCGTTTATACCGCAGTAAAATGAGATCGCATACATCGCTGCAAACGCAATGTCGGGATTTTTGCTACCTGTCATTTTAACGAGAATATATTGAGCAACTGCTCCGTACTGAGGACATAAAATACTGACCAAGCAGCCCTGCCATTGAAGACTTCTGTTTTGCGATACTTCGCTAAGTGTTTTCCAATCTTGCTCGTCAAATTTTTCGATAAGCTTTTCAGCCATTTCGGACTCCCCGCCATCACACCAATCCATTGATTCGTGATCGCTCTTGTTAAGGAAATCATCTAATTTTTTGAATGCAGTGGATGTCATATCGTTCTCAAAAAGCCTCAACGCCTTGCTCAGCTGCATTTTTGGAGTGGAGCAATTTGTTAAATATTAATATTTTTCAATTTGCACCGATTTAATACTTTTAAGTATTTTTCGTTTTCTGTTGTGTTTTCGTTTATTAGAATTTCGTGCATCCATTCGCAATCAGTATCTCTTAAAAACGTTTCATAACCATTCATTTTCAAAAGTGAGCTTATATCGAATTTAGCTTCTCCTCCTCCACTTGCGACACCTCTGCCAATGACTTCACCTGCTCGAAAATAATATTTATTATCACTTTCTTCCAACATTAGGTAGTGAATTTCTGGTGGGTTTCTATCAAGATGCTGCACTTCTGAAACCAAATGTGTAGCCATAGTTTATCCCTGCGTATTCTCATGACTTTGATCACCGATTCTCATCAGCTTTGATCACCTGATTTATCATTTTGTAGAGCCGTTTTTAAATTAGCTTAACTGATCATCATCAGTCAATTTATTTAACTGTTTT
>NZ_JACJFH010000320.1:0-287 GCF_014164495.1 Pseudoalteromonas sp. SG41-5
CAATACTTGTACCAGCAAATAAATGAGCCGTGGCTTGAGGCTCAGCTTATTTTAGATTGCGAAGATGAAAACCAACTTGAATGCAAGGCTCACTATCAAACAGAAGATGATGAAAACGAACAGCCAATTACCGTGACAGATGAGATAGTCGATTTATTCAGTACTTTGTTTGAGAATGCCACTAAACACCAACCAAAAAACTGGACGCGCGCTATTTTCACCATAAATCGCCAAGGCCAATTTAATCTGAACTTTGAGCGTGATAATAATGATGATGACGTTATTAC
>NZ_JACJFH010000321.1:0-280 GCF_014164495.1 Pseudoalteromonas sp. SG41-5
CAGGAGCTTCGTCAGTTAACAAGTATTTATCCAGCCACTGCTCTTGTTCCCATAAAACATGTAATAAGCTTTTACGGGCACGATAACCATGGGCTTCGTAAGGTAGCATCACTAAACGCGCTTCTTTACCTAAACCTTTGAGCGCAGCGTACATACGCTCGCTTTGCATCGGGAAGGTGCCGTGAGATTAAGGGTGGGTCTTCATCCCCATATAATTAAATTAACAAGCGCGGCATAAACCGCGCTTTGAATTTATTCTGTTAAAGAAGGCTCAGTATTT
>NZ_JACJFH010000322.1:0-273 GCF_014164495.1 Pseudoalteromonas sp. SG41-5
CCTGGCAATGTCCTACTTTCACATAGCAAATGCTACACTATCATCGGCGCTGTTTCGTTTCACTACTGAGTTCGGCATGGGGTCAGGTGGGTCCAAAACGCTATTGTTACCAAGCAAATTTGGTGTTAATCGCGTTAGCAATTAACTAAAATTTGGAATTCTGATAATAAAAGTTTTCAGTAAATCTACTTTAGTCTATTAACTTCTTGCGCTATCAACTATCACATAAAACGCGTTTGGCGTTGTATGGTTAAGCCTCACGGGTAATTAGTA
>NZ_JACJFH010000323.1:0-266 GCF_014164495.1 Pseudoalteromonas sp. SG41-5
CGCTCGCTTTGCATCGGGAAGGTGCCGTGAGATTAAGGGTGGGTCTTCATCCCCATATAATTAAATTAACAAGCGCGGCATAAACCGCGCTTTGAATTTATTCTGTTAAAGAAGGCTCAGTATTTACTTGAGCATCGCTTGCAGGAGCTTCGTCAGTTAACAAGTATTTATCCAGCCACTGCTCTTGTTCCCATAAAACATGTAATAAGCTTTTACGGGCACGATAACCATGGGCTTCGTAAGGTAGCATCACTAAACGCGCTTCT
>NZ_JACJFH010000324.1:0-258 GCF_014164495.1 Pseudoalteromonas sp. SG41-5
TGCTATTTATATAATTTACCTGCAAGAAAGCAAAAAGAAATACAAAAACATCCTGAACGATATAAAGTAGAAATGTGCGGAAATAGCCCAATTAGAGTTATATTGTTTGGCCCAATCATAATCGGATTTACTTTGAGTGCATATTCTCACCAGCTTTGATCACCCAATGGCATTAACTTTGATCGCTTATTCTCATTAAGCTTTGATCACGAAAATTACGCGATAATGATCACTTTTGTGTTCTTAATGATTTTGCCG
>NZ_JACJFH010000325.1:0-257 GCF_014164495.1 Pseudoalteromonas sp. SG41-5
TAAGGGCTGATCACTTGAGCAATGGCTTGTTGGATCACTCTGTCGATAACAGAAGGGATCCCAAGCATTCGCTCACCGCCATCGGGTTTGGGTATCATCACGCGTTTGACTGGCAAGGGTTGATATAACCAAAGGGGTCACCCATTAGAAAGTTCTGGTCAAGCAGGCAGCCGTGTTTTCTTGATCTTTTTTACTCAAAAACCAAGTGTTCTTATTATTTAAACTCAATTTAAATATGACTACGCACCTAGTAATGA
>NZ_JACJFH010000326.1:0-255 GCF_014164495.1 Pseudoalteromonas sp. SG41-5
CGTTAAGCTTGCTGACGCAAAAACACCGAAACAATATTGAATATCGCGGTGGCAAGCCACTCGCCTACAAGTGAGTAATTAAACACTGAGATTACCGTTAACACCCGTAGGCGTTAAGCTTGCTGGCGCGAAAACACCGAAACAATATTGAGTATCGCGGTGGCAAGCCACTCGCCTACAGTGAGTAATTAAACACCTGAGATTAACGTTAACACCCGTAGGCGTTAAGCTTGCTGACGCAAAAACACCGAAACA
>NZ_JACJFH010000327.1:0-253 GCF_014164495.1 Pseudoalteromonas sp. SG41-5
TTGCCACCGCGATATTCAATATTGTTTCGGTGTTTTTGCGTCAGCAAGCTTAACGCCTACGGGTGTTAACGTTAATCTCAGGTGTTTAATTACTCACTGTAGGCGAGTGGCTTGCCACCGCGATATTTAATATTGTTTCGGTGTTTTTGCGTCAGCAAGCTCAACGCCTACGGGTGTTAACGTTAATCTCAGTGTTTAATTACTCACTGTAGGCGAGTGGCTTGCCACCGCGATATTCAATATTGTTTCGGTG
>NZ_JACJFH010000328.1:0-251 GCF_014164495.1 Pseudoalteromonas sp. SG41-5
CATCAAAGTAAATTTAACACCGAGACAAACTTTAACACCCGTAGGCGTTAAGCTTGCTGACGCAAAAACACCACATCATATTTTGAAACGCGGTGGCAAGCCACTCGCCTACAAGTAATTAATTAGACATCAAAGTAAATTTAACACCGAGACAAACTTTAACACCCGTAGGCGTTAAGCTTGCTGACGCAAAAACACCACATCATATTTTGAAACGCGGTGGCAAGCCACTCGCCTACAAGTAATTAATT
>NZ_JACJFH010000329.1:0-249 GCF_014164495.1 Pseudoalteromonas sp. SG41-5
GCGACGGCGAGATTATTTGGAAGGACTAGCCTATTTCGTACAGGTAGTAGTGCAAATCGATTGGAAAAATATGGATGTGAGTGATGTAATTGAAACTTAATAATTATTTTTGGGGATCCCTTAGGGGGTACACCGTGGCTTCTAGTTTGAGTTCTATCTGGTCGCCTGGCTGCAAACCAAATTCAGTCAAGAATGCATTGTAATTTATTTCTGCTTGCCACCCTGTTCGTGCAGGCTGAAGCATCCATA
>NZ_JACJFH010000032.1:0-48380 GCF_014164495.1 Pseudoalteromonas sp. SG41-5
TAGGTGCTAGGTGCTAGGTGCTAGGTGCTAGGAAAATTTTAACGTCTTGAATTAGTAAGAAATAGTTTTAAATTTGCAAAAGCCAAAGTAGATAAACTTAATGAATAGCGAGCTGAAATTAGCTCGCTATTCATAGCTCGTAGCCTATGATTTTATTTGATCTCAACACGCTGAGAGCGCATCACGATTTCGTCGTTAAGTTCAATACCAATACCCGGCTCTTCAGACACTTCAAAGAAACCATTTTTAGGCTGTGGATCTTGCAAGCATAACTCACGGTTCCACTTTTTAATTGCATAAGTGTGATGCTCATGAATTAAGAAATTTGGAATAGCCGTTTCTAAATGTAATGATGCTGCGGTTGCAACGGGGCCGCCACAGACGTGAGCCTGAATACGCACATCAAAAATATCAGCGTAATCACACACTTTTTTAGTTTCAGTAAAACCACCACATAAACCGATATCTGGCTGTAATACATTAATACTTTGATCTTCTAAGTAAGGGCGCACACCCCAACGATTATATAAACGCTCGCCACCGGCAATTGGCACTGATACTTTATCTGCCACTTTGGCATGTAACGAATGATTTAAGTAGTTAACTGGTTCTTCATAAAACATACAGTCAAATTCTTTAGCGATTTCACCGATTTGAATAGCAGAGGTAACACCCGGTAAACTGTGGCATTCAAAAATGATATCCACTTCATCACCAACAGCTTCACGAATTGCCTGCATACGGGCGCGATATAGCTTCATTTCAGCACGTGAAATAATGTTAGTGCGGTCGTAATAAGTATTGCCGTCTTTATCATATTGGATCGGATCAACTTTAACGGCATCGTAGCCTTCAGCCACTGCTTTTAACGCCGCTTCTGCGTATTCTTGTGGATGTACCAGAGCTTTAAACTCAGTGTCCCAATCAAACTGTAATTGCGAAGCATAAGTACGCAGCTTGTCGTTAACTTTACCGCCTAACAACTGATACACAGGTAAACCTAATGCTTTACCCTTAATGTCCCATAAAGCGGTGTCTATCGCGCTCATTGCTGCATAGACTACTGGGCCCCCACCTAAACCCCAAAAGCTTTCACGCAGCATACGCGACCATAACTTTTCGGTTTGAAATGGGTCATGACCAATTAAGAAAGCATCAGCCATTTCTTTGATCATAGCAGCGGCAGCACTGTGTCCTAAATCATAAGCAAGGCCAGCTTCGCCAACCCCGCTAATACCTTCGTCAGTATGAATACGGACAAATACAGGAGTCCAAGCAGGTCTGTCTGGACAATGGATATCAAAAACTTCAACGCGATTAACTTTCATGACAATTCCTTATTAACCAAGGCTTAGGTTATTTTGCAAAACTAGGATCAAGACGATGGGCCTTACGTAACATCGCAGGCCAAGCTAATTGCCCACCGGTACTACCGCTGTGCACTACATTCGCTTGATTATAAATATTATCGATTATGGCTTGAGGTACTGGTGTAACAGCTTGGCCACTGGCTTGTAAAGCCAGCTGTATTTCACAAGCACGCTGTAAATCATAAAAACGCATAAATGCATCACCCACCGTTGGCCCCACAGTTAAACCACCATGGTTTACTAACAACATATGATTAGTATTAGCGAGATCATCTTGTAAACGTTTTTTCTCATCGCTATTAACTGCTAAGCCTTCATAGCCGTGATAAGACAATGACGGCAGTGAAAACATTGAATACTGACTAAGTGGCAGCAGACCATTTTGCTGCGTGGCAACGGCAATCGTTTCTTTAGTATGTAAGTGAATAACACAATGAGCGTCATCACGCACTTCGTGAATCGCGCTGTGAATCGTAAAACCTGCAGGGTTGATTGCAAATGGCGTGTCATCTAAAATATTTCCGGCCAAGTCCACTTTGACTAGGTTAGAAGCTGTTACTTCATCAAATGTGAGGCCAAACGCATTCACTAAATAATGGTCAGTCCCCGGCAAACGCGCCGATAAATGTGTGTAAATCAAATCACCCCAACGAAAATGCTCAACCAACCGATAACAGGCGGCTAAATCAACTCGTAACTGCCATTCTTGTGCAGAGACTTTATTTTTTAAATCAAGTTGTGGTAAATCAAACATTATGGGGCCTTATTTAAACGCGTTAAAAGCAAAACACGATATAGATGGATAGAAGTCTAAAGTAGTGTGCGTGGATGATCAATATTTAAAACAAAACAGCCACACCAAATTGGTGTGGCTGTTTTCGGTGAGCCCATTGATAACTCACACTCAGCAAAAATTATTTTACGTTTGCTAAGTAATCGGCAATAGCGACCATTTCTTCTTCAGTAACAGTCGCAACCATCGCTTTCATCGCTGCAGTCATGCCATTGTTGCGCGCACCTGATTTAATGTCTTTCATTTGTGCCACTAAGTAGTCTTTATTCTGACCATTTAGTTTAGGATACATTGCCATGATCGGTGCCTTACCTTCAGGACCATGACATGTTTGGCACATTTTTGCTGTATAAAGCGCAGCACCATCGGCAGCCATGCTGTTAAATGACATACTAGCAACCATTGAGAGGCTTGCACCTAAGAGTAATTTTGTTATCTTGCTCATTGTATTTTCTCTTCTTTTTGACGGTTTATAAAAATTATTAGCTTAATTGTAGACCATAATAACGGATCTTTGTACATCACATATGTACGTAATTTATACACCAAGTAGATCACCAAACACGCTGTTCAAGTCATCTCTTAGGCTACCATACTAAATCATCTGGTACTTCAAAATCAGCGTATGGGTCATCAGCATCTTTGCCTTTGTCTTCTGGCTCTACATGAAACACGATGTACTTTTCATCAACTTCTGCCACTTTACGGGCTGGCTCATCTTCAAGTACAAAAAACTGCCCTTCCAATACACAAATTGCCAGTCGGCCACCTGACAAGGCTTTTTGCGTTTGTTCATTTACGTCGAGCTCTTTGACTTTATTTTCGTAAGTAAAATTGAAAGTCCGCTCACCACGAATCGAATCTTGATTATGATGTTCTAATATCTGCTTTACGCGGGCAACTTGCTCACGTTGCTTTAACTCACCTTGGCGAGCTTGATTTAATTCTTCTGCTTTTTTCTGCTGTTCTAACTTTGTTTGCTGAATATGCTTTTGCAGATCACTAGGGTTACTGGTCGCCCCTTTTTTTGGTTTTTTTTGTTGCTTACGCTTTTCACTTTTAGCAACTTTAGCTTTATGTGATGTGGTTAATCCTGCTTGTAGCAATTGGTCTTGTAATGAACCCATAGCTTTGTTCCATTAAAAACTGATATTAGCTTTATTTTATACCCAAACCACCCCAAGATGCGAGTTTCAGTTGGAATTAAAAGCGATTTAGGCAAGGCATTGATTGCAAGTAATAGTGGGTCTATTGCTAAAATCAATAACGTAGTATAAATCGCTTTTAAACCAACCCGTTGGGCGTTTCACAGGAACTTACTCTCAGCGTTGTTACTTCTTAAAAGGGACTGCCATTCTTGCAAAGTAACGCCTTGATATTAAGCCCCTGTGAAACGCTGAATTCTGCATCTTGAGGTGGCTTGGGTATAATCACCAATTAAAACAAATCATAGTGCTGTGACCATTAATCTAGCAAAGTGTTGTGATTGAAAACCTGATTTAGCGCAATAAATACTTATTTCTAGAATAAAAGTAACCACTTAAAGAACGCGTTGAGGTTGAATTTAATATCAATCAGGTTAAGCTGTGGTTTTTGTAGTAGGGCCAATAAAATGCGTTTCGGTCATTTATTAGTTTGCTCGCTGTTTATCTTTTTCGTGCTCTATGCACCGCAGCCATTATTAAGCTTATTTGCAGAGCAATTTTCAGTTAGTCCTGCAACCGCAGGTAGCTTGATGACGGCAACTATGCTCCCTTTGGCGATTGCTCCTTTGGTATACGGCTTATTACTAGCTAAACGTAACCCTTTAACAATTCTTCGCTACGCGATGCTAGTACTAGCTGTTACCTGTGTTGCTTTTGCCTATGCCCCCAGTTTTGAGTTATTACTGTTACTACGATTTTTACAAGGTTTAACCTTGCCTGCCGCACTCACCGCAATGACCACTTACATAGGAAGCACTTATCAAGCTGATAGTTTGCAAAAGAATATGACCTTCTATATTGGCAGTACAATTGCTGGGGGTTACTTTGGCCGAGTGTTAGCGGCTATTTTTGCTGATTTATGGACTTGGCAAAGCTTCTATTTTGTTATTGCCGCAGGTTTAATTAGCTTTGCACTGAGTATTCCACGTAATCAAACAGCCATTGTTAACAGCACTCTTTCCCCATTAAATTATTTAAAACAGCTCGCGAATGCTGCGGTATTAAAATTATATGGTGCGGTGTTTTGTATGTTTTTTTGCTTTGCTGCGTTATTAAATTATTTACCGTTCATTTTACAAGACACTTTTTTAATTACTAATACCCGTGATATTGGCTTAGTTTATAGCGGTTACTTGATTGGCGCCCTCGCCTCTATTGCGACTCCTTGGTTATTAAAAAAGAGTATTTCACCGTGGCATTTATTGTCTGCTATATTTGCTTTTTACAGCACTACACTAGTATTTTTGATGAGCTCACAATTAGTGATTTTTTTACTGGCATTCACTGGTTTTTGCGGCGCGATGTTTATTATTCATTCAACCGCAGCGCCGCTGGTTAATAAAATAAGCAGTGCACCACCGAGTGTCACTAATGGTGCTTATGTGTCGTTTTATTATAGTGGCGGGGCTTTAGGCTCTTTTGTACCTGGCTTGGTATATCAACAACTTGGCCATATCGCATTTATGGCCTCGTTATTATTAGTCTGTATATGCGGATTAATTTTAGTAAGTTCGGCTTATCTAGCGGGTAAAAAAACCACTTTAGGTTGATGCCCTGTGGTGGCAAAAAAAGCGTCTAAATCGGCTTTTTTTAATAACCATGTTTGGGTGTTCTCAAATGGATGACAATGAAATAGATCACCAAACCATATGTCTTGGTCAAGCCATAAAGTGACATCATTTTGCTTATCATTCATCAAAGCAAGCATAGATACACATCCAGGTGCGACTTTTAAAAAGCGTGCTAAGCGCTCATCGGAGGCAAACCCTAAGCGTGACAAGCCTTGATATTTAGCCAGTGATTTTAAGTCTAACTGCTTGTCATGTGCGGTGATCACCAAAAAATGCTTTTTACCTTCGTTATCACGCAAAAATAAGTTTTTTAATCGCGTTCCGGGCCGTTCCACCATTAATTCATCTGCAGCAAGACTACTATGTAATGCAGGGTGTTCGATAACGTCATAATTGATATTTAAATGCGCTAACAGCGCCGCTAATTTACTTTTATCCGCTAACATTTATAAACAACGCCCCATCAAGCGTACACTTAAATCTCGCCACAATACTTCATTTATCTCATATTTATCGTTGCGACAATATTTTTTGTCATGCAGCTCTTGTTTTAATAAGTGCACGGCTTGATCTTCTAATTCTAATTTTAAGCTATTTGATTCTTCAAAATATTCTTGCTCTGCAAAGTTTTTAAATTGCTGGCGTGTCAGTGGTCGATCTAAGTTTAAATTTGCGCGACTATTGGCTTTAACCGATACCACATAAGCAAAAATCTTATTACCTTGCTCATCTAATTTAGTGTGTAACTGTTTATTATTAATTTCAAAAGGCGGCTCATCACTTTGGCTAGCACAACCACAGAGTAAAACGAGTAACATCAACGCGTATTTTTTCATTATTAGTATCATTCCTGTTATCCAGTGACCGCTAGTCTACCAAAAATTCATTGTTTGCGTAAAAATTCAAAAAATATATAAATAATACTTGACCAAATTTAGAAATCTCATTAAAGTTCGTCCCGCTTGAAACGGAACCTCAAGTAGGTTACGAAATTCGTAACTTTAGGAATGTGGGGCTATAGCTCAGCTGGGAGAGCGCCTGCCTTGCACGCAGGAGGTCAGCAGTTCGATCCTGCTTAGCTCCACCACTTTCCTACTCTTCAATTTTTATCACTATGGCTCTCATGCCAAATTCAATTTTTAAATCTTTCTCATTTTAATCAAAAAACTGTTTATTTTATGTTAGTTATTTTTTAGCTATCAGTTGTGCGCTGCATGGTATTTACGATCAAAAATGCCGAGCATAAACTCGGCATTTTAATTTGGTTATTCGACTACCAATTATTCGCGAATTTGACCTACACCATTGACGAGGTATTTCTCCGTCGTTAATGATTCTAAGCCCATTGGGCCGTAAGCGTGTAGTTTTGACGTTGCGATACCAATCTCTGCACCTAAACCTAACTGTGAGCCATCAGAGAAGCGTGATGAGGTATTAACCATCACTACTGAGGCATCAACACTGCGCTGGAACAATTCAGCCGCGGCTTGGTTTTTAGTGCAAATAACTTCCGTATGGTTTGAACCAAATTGCGCAATATGCTCAATTGCACCAGCAAAATCTGGTACTACACGAATCGCGATTTCTAAATCTAAATATTCTTCGCCAAATTCCTCTGGCGCAAGCACTGTTGCATCATCAAAATATTGTGCGGCTTGGCTATCTGCATTTATTTTTACACCTTCTTGGCGTAATACAACAGCACATAAATTTAAAAACTCATCGGCAACATCCTGATGAACGACAAGGCCTTCTAATGCATTACATACGCCAGTACGCTGAGTTTTACCGTTCAGTAGCAAGTTAATCGCCACTTCTAAGTCAGCGTCTTTATCTACGTATAAATGACACACACCTTTAAAATGCTGGATCACAGGAATTGTACTGTTATCTGTTACAAAGTTAATTAGCCCTTCGCCGCCGCGTGGAATAATTAAGTCAATGCTGTCACGTTGCTGCATCAATTCCATTAATAATCCGCGGTCTGGATCTGGAATAACGGAGATTAACGCTGCCGGTAAATTATGCTGCTCTAATACTTGATGCATGACACTCGCAATTGCTTGCGAGCTTTTAAGCGCCTCTTTACCACCACGTAAAATAACCCCATTACCTGATTTGAAGCATAACGCTCCAGCATCAGCGGTTACATTTGGACGCGCTTCATAAATCATACATACCACACCAAGTGGTACGCGCATTTTACGAATTTTAATCCCGTTAGGACGTTCAGTAATATCGCGTAATTGACCCACCGGATCATCAAGGCTTACAATCACTTCAATGCCTTCAGCCATCGCTTCAATACGTTCGTCATTGAGCGTTAAACGGTCAATCATAGCGGCTGCTAGATTGTTATCGCGGGCTGCGGCTAAATCACTTTCGTTCTCTTTAATAATAAATGCTTTTTGTTGGCGTAATGCTGCAGCCATATCCAGTAGCACCTGATTTTTGGTCTCGGTATCGAGTAAGGCTAACTGATGTGCCGCTTTTGCTGCCTGACGTGAAATATCTGTAATTAAACTCATGACTTCTCCAATAATGCGATATCTTTCTCTGAAATAACGGGACCAATCGAATCTTGCATCTTGTCGCTAAATTCGCTTTGTTCGTTATCTGCTATAAAATTCAATAAACAACTACTGTAATTTGCAGTTGCTTTGGCTAATCGAGTGCCGTCGCTGCTACGTACCAAAATGGTATCGCCAATTGCAAACTCACCATGCACTGCGACAATTTCATCGCCACGGATACAGCCAGTTTCACCTTCTAAAGACTCATCGTATGAACCTGCGACAACGACTTCACCTTGCTCACTTGCAGTATGAGTCATCCAGTGAACAGCTTCTTGCATCGGTTTTTCGTACGGTAAGAAAATAGTACCTGGGTTCTCACCTTCCAGCAGTTTTGTAAATGTCTGCTCTTTAAAACCATTAATTATATAAGTAGTAATACCATGTGAAGTCGCTTTTTCAGCTGCTTCAATTTTAGTTTTCATACCACCTGTACCAACCGCACTGGTAGCAGATCCTGCCATAGCATAGATTGATTCATCAATTGATTTAATTTCAGGCAGTAATATTGCATCGTCGTGCAAATTAGGGTTTTTATCATAAAGCCCATCCACATCTGAAAAAATCATCAATGCATCAGCATCTGCTGCTGCAGCGACCATTGCCGATAAGTTATCATTATCACCGACTTTTAAATCATCAGTTGTCACCGTATCATTTTCATTCATGATTGGCAGCACACCATGATCCAACAAAGTGAAAACAGTTTCTCTAATACTCTCATAACGCTCACGGTCACGTAAGTCACCATGAGTTAATAAAATCTGCGCCGATGGGAAATCAAAAAAGCGGTCCCACATAGCCATCATTTCGGTTTGCCCTGCTGCTGCCATGGCCTTTTTCATTGCCACAGTGCGCTCTTGTGTCTTCGGAAATAAATGCGCGCCAGCGGCAACTGAGCCTGACGAAACTAAAATAACTTCAATTCCTTGACTACGACAACGAACGATAAACTGAGCGATGGTTAATAAATAGCGTGAGCGACAACCATCTTGATCAGGTGCAATCAATGCGCTACCTACTTTTAATACGATACGTCGCCAATTTAACTTTTGCATAAATGTTCAACTTTCCATTTTAACTGTGACTTACCCTAGTTTGGATAAATCTGAAAACAAACCACCTAGTGTTTACCTAGGTTACGAGTTAACAATTTGCACTTGCTTTTACTCACTTTCTTTAGCCAACACTTTTTAATACTCAGCCGGAAACGCTCACTTAGTTAATTAACAAAGTGCGTTAGATATAGCATAACTTTGGCTCAATCATTAAGACTGAACAGTTATAAAGTAAATAAAAAGTGTTGTTTATGCATCGCTGTAAAAAGCTGTGTGAAGCTTTTTTATTAACAACATACATAGAGCCTCTAAAGTCTGATACACCAACAGATAGGGTGATGACTCAAGGACCGAGATTTGCTCACCACGATGGGTGTCAAATATTGAGTAAGTAACAGTTCAACTCAAACAATATGAATCACAATAAAATGTAATTTATGTTCAAATTAACTAATTACTAAAAATGAGTAAAATTGTACAAACTGCATTCAAAACAATTAACAAATTGATTTTTAAGCATATAAATATAGTAACCTCAATCTAAATTGTTGTAATTTAAAGCAACTTAAAAATAACTATATGTATTCGCTTAGACCTAACAAGTAACTAATTAGAGGACTAATTGTTTGAACACTAACTATATTACGCTACTTTTAGCCTAAAGATCAAGACTATATTTTATTTACTCGGCTTACTATTGCAGCTAATAAATTTTAAAGTCATTAAGATTCAGTCAGTTAAATAGAGTTTAATTTGTTTCAAATATTTTAAAACCAATAAATTATCATTTCTTCTACAAATAAGTTCGTAAACAGCTAAAATTCTATTAGGAAAAATTAACATACACGTGTATACCCCTGTATTATAAGTATCGAAAGGTTTACTCCTAACTGTTGTAATAAATAAGGAATACTTCATCTATGTCAGCTATTTATATCGCAGGGATCGCTCTATGTTCGGTTCTCGCCCAATGGATAGCATGGGGTTTTCGTGTCCCAGCTATTTTATTTTTGTTACTTACCGGCCTGTTACTTGGCCCTGCTACGGGTTTACTTGATCCAGATGCACTGCTTGGTGATCTACTCTTTCCTGTGGTCTCACTCAGTGTTGCGGTGATCTTATTTGAAGGTTCTTTAACTCTGCACTTTCGAGAACTCAAAGGTATTGGCAAGGTAGTCCGTAACTTGTGCTCTATTGGCATGATTACAACTTGTATAGTAATAAGCCTCAGTGCCTATTGGATTTTAGAACTCAACTGGCGTGTAGCAGCGGTGCTCGGTGCAGTATTGGTTGTGACTGGCCCAACAGTTATTGCACCGCTATTAAACTCAATGCGACCAACCCAAGATATTGACCGCATACTACGCTGGGAGGGCATTGTTATTGACCCAATTGGTGCTTTATTTGCGGTTTTAGTATTTGAAGCGGTAATGCTAGTTGGTCAAGGTGAAGTGTTTATTCATACCGTAATCGCCTTGTTTAAAACCTTAGGAGTCGGTTTATCTATTGGCGTGGTCGCAGGTTGGCTTACAACGTTACTGATCCGCCGCGAATGGCTACCATTTGAATTACATAAATTCGGCATCTTAGCTTTGGTACTTATTAGCTTTACAGTCTCAAATCATTTGAGCCATGAGTCAGGTCTACTAGCGGTTACTGTATTTGGTATTTGGTTAGCGAACCAAGACGATTTAGAAATTGATTCTGTTTTAGAGTTTAAAGAAGATCTGTCTATGATCTTAATTTCAACCTTATTCATTTTGCTTGCTGCGCGTTTAGAATTAGCTGATTTAATGATGCTTGATGCCGATGTGTTTATCTTTTTGGCTATCGTATTATTTATCGCTCGCCCATTGTGTATTGCGATCTCCACTTTCGGCACTGAGCTACCAATTAAATCACGCTTAGTACTCGCGTGGATTGCTCCGCGCGGTATTGTCGCAGCAGCGGTAGGCTCTGTTTTTGCTATTAGTATGATGGAAGCTGGTGTTGCTGACGCCGAGAAAATGGTGCCACTGATTTTTACCGTTATCATTATCACAGTAGTTCTGCAAAGCTTAACTGCGATCCCGATTGCGAAGCTATTAGGGGTTCGTCAGCCTTCACCTAATACTATTTTGATCATTGGTGCAAACCATGTCGCTCGTGCCATTGCTTGTGGGCTAAAAGAGCAAAATATTCAAGTACACTTATCAGATCCAGCTTGGGAAAACTGCCGCATGGCACGTATGGATGGGCTGCCTTGTTATTATGGTAACCCGCAATCAGAACATGCTGAACGTTACTTACCCCTGACAACTCTACGCAGCGTAATGGCGCTTTCGCCAAACCGCCATCATAACGCGCTAGGCGTGCAGTATTTTTCACATTTATTGAATGAAAAGAACGTCTTTTCATTGCGTTCTTCGACCTCTCACGCCAAAGCAAACAAAGACAGCGCGACGTTTCTATCTCGGCAAATTTTGTTTGGTGACAGCGGCTCTTATGCACGTTTAAGTAGCTTAATTGCCAAAGGCGGCAAGGTCAGTGTAACGCGAATTTCTGAAGAGTTTAACTGGGGCAAATACCAAGAGATGAACAGCGATGCAATTCCGTTATTCATCCTCAATGGTGACAAAGACAGTGATGATGATAGCCCTATCAAACTGCGTCCGTTTACTATTAATATGGAAAAACCGCCGCAAGAAGGTGAACGTGTCGTCGCGATGCTGCCACCAAAAATGTCGGTATTGAAAGATCCTAATAATGGCAAAAACAAAGAACCGAAAGAAATAAAAGAGTAAAACGAAAAGGGCTAGGTATCACACCTAGCCCTTTTACTTTCAACTTGCTAACTGATCAGCTCATACCTACATCGGCAAGCGTGCTCGCGCGACAACACTATCGGGCATTTTTTGCGCCAATTGGGCTAGCGAGCGTTCAATCTTTTTATGGGTTGCTTTATCTGCAACCATACTATGAAATAACCAACGATATGCGTCTTCGTAATCACGTGGACTGCCATAGCCTTGATTAAATAAATTAACTAACCGCAATTGTGCTTTTAAATTACCTTGTGATGAAGCTTCACGTAGGTAAGTCACAGCAAGCGCTTTATCCTTTTGCACCAATCGACCCGTGTCATAGTATCGCCCGAGTTGCTCTAATGCCGCCGCTAAGCCTTGCTGCGCTGCTTGACGCATATAATACACACCAAGCTCTACATTACGATCAACACACACCGCATACGCCAGCATATCGCCATATAAAAATTGATAAGAAGGCAGTGCCATTTTATTGGCTCGTGCTTCGATATCTTGTACTAACTGACAGTCATCTGCTTTTACTCGTGCAAGGTGTGTATTACTATTGATCAAAGCGAGCAGCTCAGTTTCTGTATATAGTGGCACGGCAGCTATGGTCTCTTCAGACTTGGCGTGGCTTGCCAGTAAAAACGATAACGGCACTAATGATAAACAAGTTAACAAACGCATTTAGGTCACTTTAAATTAAAAACCATCTTGCTAAAGTTTATACAAAGATCGTTCCATAATGAAATTTATAAATAGCTTATTTATTATAAACACTATCCCCAGACACAAAAAAAGCTGCACAAGGCAGCTTTTTTAGTACTATTAGTAATTATGCAAACGGACTGCGTAATACCATAGTTTCTACACGGTCAGGACCTGTAGAAATAATATCAACAGGTACACCGGTGATTTCTTCAATGCGTTTGATGTAATCAAGTGCCGCTTTTGGTAGCTGCTCAACAGTAGTAGCACCCACTGTATTTTCAGTCCAACCAGGCATCTCTTCATAAACTGGCGTTACTTTATCATAACCTTCAGCAGCAAGTGGCGTCACATTAGTGATAGTGCCATCTTCTAACTGATAACCAGTACAGATTTTTAGTGTTTCTAGACCATCTAACACGTCTAGTTTAGTTAAACAAAAACCTGAGATAGAGTTAATTTGTACTGCACGGCGCATAGCCACAGCATCTAACCAACCAGTACGACGTAAGCGACCAGTCGTTGCACCAAACTCATGACCTACGGTACCTAAGTGCTTACCAACTGGGTCTTGTTTTTCTAAACCGTCGTAAAGCTCGGTAGGGAAAGGACCAGAACCAACACGCGTGGTGTAAGCTTTGATAATACCTAGTACATAATCAAGATTTAACGGACCAAAACCAGCACCTGTAGCAACGCCACCAGCAGTTGTATTTGAAGACGTTACATATGGGTAAGTACCGTGATCGATATCAAGTAATGTACCTTGCGCGCCTTCAAACAAGATGTTGTCGCCCGCTAGACGCGTTTGATCAAGTAACTCAGTTACGTCAACAACCATTGCTTTAAGGATATCTGCAACAGCCATTGCATCATCAAACGTCTGTTGGAAATCTACCGCATCTACTTTGTAATAATTTACTAAAGTGAAGTTATGGTATTCCAATACTTCTTTAAGCTTCGCAGCGAATAATTCAGGGTTGAATAAATCACCGATACGCAAACCACGACGGGCTACTTTATCTTCATAAGCAGGACCTATGCCGCGACCTGTTGTACCAATCGCTTTATTACCACGTGCTTTTTCACGAGCTACATCTAATGCGATGTGGAAAGGCAAAATAAGCGGACATGCTTCACTGATCAATAAACGTTCACGTACTGGTACGCCACGTTCTTCAAGCATGCCAATCTCTTTCATTAGCGCTTCTGGTGAAACAACAACACCATTACCAATCACACACTTAACATTGTCACGTAATACACCCGATGGAATAAGGTGTAAAACTGTCTTTTCACCTTCGATTACCAGTGTATGACCAGCGTTATGGCCACCTTGGTAACGAACTACTAAAGATGCTTTGTCTGTAAGGAGGTCAACTACCTTACCCTTACCTTCGTCACCCCATTGGGTGCCTAATACAACAACGTTTTTACCCATTGTAAATTCACTTAGAAAAAATTAGGACGAGATTTTACCAGATAATGAGGGGAAAGATCACCCCCGTTTAGGTTATTTTTTCTGCGCAGTCGTACAACGACCTTTGCAATAAAAATTAACTGGTTGAATAACATTAAGTTACTCATGAAAATTCATCTTACTAAAAGAAAAACCCTGCATACACAGGGTTTGGATTTGTGCTAGATTTAGAAAAAGATTACTGCGCTGCAGCACCTTTCATATATCTAAAGAAGTCACTGTCTGGTGATAATACCATTACGTCTTGCTTATCTTTAAAGGTCTTTTTATAGGCCTCTAATGAACGTACAAAACCAAAGAATTCAGCATCTTTATTGTACGCATTGGCATAAATAGCCGCAGCTTTTGCATCGCCTTCACCGCGAACGGTACGGGCATTACGCTCAGCATCAGCCAGCATTACTGTGACACGACGGTCAATGTCAGCGCGAATCGTTTCGGCTTTTTCTTGACCTTCAGAGCGATGCTCTTTAGCAACAGCAGTACGCTCTGCACGCATACGTTGGTAAATCGAATTACTCACTTCTGACGGTAAATTGATTTGCTTAACACGTACATCAAGTACTTCAATACCAAGCTCTTGAGCACTTTCAGAAGCTTGAACTAATGCTTCTTCCATTAACTCGCTACGCTCACCGGAAACAATCTCACGGATAGTACGTGAACCAAAGTTAGTACGTAGACCATTATTTACTTTTTGCTTAAGTAATGCTTCAGCGTATTGCTTATCACCACGGGCACGTAAGTAAAAAGCACTAAAATCACTAACACGCCATTTAACGTAAGAATCAACGATTAAGTCTTTTTTCTCGCTAGTAACAAAACGATCTGGCGTACCATCTAAAGTTTGAATACGCGCATCAATACGGCGTACTTGGCTAAAGAAAGGCACTTTGAATTGTAAGCCAGGGCCATAAACAATTGCTTTATCATCACTGTCTTTTTGCACTTTACTGAATAGCATAACAATTGCTTTTTGCCCTTCAGGTACTACGAACACTGACGAAAAAGACAACACAACGGCCGCTAATAATATAACTAAACTAAAGTTTTTCATTGCGCTTATCGCCCGTCGTTAAAGCGATCAGCACCAAAGCGGTCTGAACTTGAGTTCACAGTGCTATTGCGCGATGTATTAACTTTATTGCGTAAGTCGTTAATATCACTTGAGCTAGGTAATGCAACACGGGTTGCGTTCCCTTGCTTATCCATGATTTTATCAAGCGGTAAATACATCATATTATTGCCGCCCTTAACATCAACTAGCACTTTTGAACTGTTACCTAGCACTTCTTCCATGGCATCAATATATAAACGCTCACGGGTTACACGCTTAGCAGCCTGATATTCAGGTAATAGCTTTTCAAAACGCGCGACTTCACCTTGTGCTTCTAAAATAATGCGCTCGCCGTAACCTTCAGCTTCTTGCGTCATACGAGTAACTTGACCACGAGCACGTGGTTCAATTTCACGCGCGTATGCTTCAGCTTCACGAATAAAACGTTGTTCATCTTCTTGTGCGGCAATGGCATCATCAAACGCGTCTTTAACTTCAGCCGGTGGGCGTGAGTCTTTAAAGTTAACGTCAGTTACGATCAAACCTAAGTTATACGGTTCGACGATTTTATTCAGTTCATCCCAGGTATTTTGACGCACAACCTCACGGCCATTCGTTAATACTTGGTCCATTTTTGAATGACCAACAACATAACGCAGTGCACTCTCTAGCGCTTCTTCTAAGCTAGAATCAGCATTAGTTACACTAAATTTGTATAGGAAAGGATCAATAACACGGTATTGCACCTGAAACTCAACGCTTACCACGTTTTCATCTTCAGTGAGCATAAAACCAGACGTCGATAATGAGCGAACGGCTTCAATATCAACCGGAATTACCGTTTCAATAAACGTCATTTTCCAACGCAGACCTGGATCTGCAATGCGGTCAAATTGACCAAAATGTAAAACGATGCCGCGCTCTGCTTCTTTCACGGTATAAATACCGCTCAATGCCCATACAATTGCAGCAATGATCAGTACAAATGAAAGACCAGCTCCACCAAGTCCGCCGCCGCCATTGCCGGATTTTTTACCGCCAAATAAGCCACCAAACTTGCTGCTGAATTTACGAAACACCTCGTCTAAGTCAGGTGGGCCTTGATCACGTCCGCCTTTTTTGTTCCACGGATCTTTGTCATTGCCATTATTACCCGGTTCATTCCAGGCCATAGCTATACTCCATTGTTATCTAAATAATTTAGGTAATTACGTTAAATCTAACAAAAATACCGCAGTTCTCATACTAAAAATGACATTGTGCGGTAGTTTTTTCGAATTACGAAATAAAAGCGTCGATTTCAGGACCAAACTCTTTTCTTAAACGATTCCATTCTACCATAGGCAGTCGAGTAGCAAGTAACCAATGACCCTGTTCATCAAAGTCTTCTTGATGCACGGCATTTAAATTGAACAACGCAGCACGTAAACGACCATATTGCGGAGCTAATTTAAGCGTATGAACAAACATTTTCTTTGCTAACAGCTCGCTGATAGCTTCAGACAATAGTTCACACCCTGCGCCACTGTGTGCCGACAACCATACTCTAATAGGCATGCCTTCATCGTCACGGTCAATACGTGGTTCAATATCTTCAAGCGCATCAATTTTGTTGTAAACCAACAATTGCGGCACTTCATCAGCTTCTATTTCTTTAAGAACCGATTGTACCTGTTCAATATTCTCTTTACGACGATGATCCGCAACATCGACCACATGAAGTTGTAAATCAGCTTCACGAGTTTCGGTTAGCGTCGCTTTAAATGCGGCAACTAAGTCATGGGGTAAATGACGAATAAAGCCAACGGTATCGGCTAAAATTATCGAACCAACATCTTCTATTTCGAGTTTGCGTAAGGTTGGATCAAGCGTCGCGAACAGTTGGTCAGCAGCATACACATTAGAGTTAGTAATGCGATTAAATAGCGTCGACTTACCCGCATTGGTATACCCTACCAACGACACCGTAGGAATTTCATTGCGGTTACGAGCACGTCTACCTTGCTCACGCTGCACTGCCACTTTCTCTAAACGCGCGCGAATACTTTGAATACGAACTCGCAATAAACGTCGATCTGTTTCTAGCTGAGTTTCACCAGGCCCGCGCAAACCGATCCCGCCTTTTTGGCGTTCAAGATGCGTCCAGCCTCGGATCAAACGCGTCGACATATGACGCAATTGTGCTAGCTCAACCTGCAACTTACCTTCATGGGTACGTGCACGTTGCGCAAAAATATCAAGAATAAGCGTCGTTCTATCAAGCACACGACATTGGCAAACGCGTTCTAAATTGCGTTCCTGTGACGGTCTGAGTTGATGATTAAAAATGACGACATCTGCGTTGTGGATTTTGACAATCTCAGCGATTTCTTCAGCCTTTCCGGTACCGACGAATAGTTTCGGATGTGGTGCTTGACGGCTGCCTTGCACAACCGCCAAACTGCTAACACCAGCAGAAGATACCAACATTTCCAATTCATGAAGATCTTCACGATCCCCTTCTTTTGGAAAGTCGATATGAACTAAGACTGCCTGTTCGCCGGCTTCATAACGGTCAAACAAACATTATGCTCCTAATTTAAAAATTTCCAGCTTCAGGCTCTTCACCGTCTTCGCTTCCTTGAATACCTTGGAAGTTAACAGCACGAGCAGGAACTACGGTAGAAATCGCATGTTTATACACCATTTGATTCACGGTGTTTTCTAGTAAAATAACAAATTGATCAAATGACTGGATCTTACCTTGTAGTTTGATGCCATTAACCAAAAAGATTGATACTGGAATACGCTCACGACGTAGCGCATTCAAAAATGGGTCTTGTAACGATTGGCCTTTTGCCATGTTATTTTCCTTCGTTCTAGGTGTTATTATAATTAAGTGGCTGAACTCATTTAACAAAGCTAAAAAATTTCAACTACTACTAGCTTAGCGAACTTACAACACGTTGCAAGTTTTCTTCATCACCCGTTGTTAACCACGTTACATCGGGCCAACCTCTTAGCCACGTCAATTGACGCTTAGCAAGCTGTCGTGTTGCTGCAATACCG
The DNA here is from genome assembly GCF_014164495.1 of Pseudoalteromonas sp. SG41-5. Lineage (NCBI taxonomy): Bacteria > Pseudomonadati > Pseudomonadota > Gammaproteobacteria > Alteromonadales > Pseudoalteromonadaceae > Pseudoalteromonas > Pseudoalteromonas sp. SG41-5. The sequence continues at coordinate 17,650 of NZ_JACJFH010000032.1, forward strand.
CGAAAGACCATTTCATCGAAATCAATCTCGCCAGCAATGTAATCCCACATTTGTCTATAACCCACGCAACGAATGGAAGGTAAGTTAGGGTGTAAATCCTTACGTTGATATAGGGATGAAACTTCATTTTCAAACCCCTGCTCAAGCATTATTTTAAACCTTTGTTCAATTCGCTGGTGTAAATCGGCGCGATCATCAGGCGCAATAGCAAATTGATGAAAAGTATACGGTAAACTCGGCTGCTTACTTTTTTGTAATTCAGTCATTGTTTTACCCGTTAATCGGTAAACTTCAAGGGCGCGGTTAATACGTTGCGAGTCATTCTCGCTCATTTTTTGTGCCGCTTGCGGATCAATTATCTCAAGCTCTTTATAAAGTGCCGGCCAGCCATGTTGCTTGGCTTGTTGCTCAAGCTCTGCTCGTACTACCGGGCATGCTTCAGGTAATGGCGATAATCCATCAATTAATGCTTTAAAGTACATCATTGTACCACCAACTAATACAGGCACTTTACCTTGTTGGTGAAATTGGTCAATCTTTTCAATTGCATCACGACGAAAATCAGCTACTGAGTAACTTTCGCTAGGGTCGATTAGATCAATTAAATGGTGTGGCGCAAGCGCTAACTCATGTTGATCTGGTTTTGCCGTACCTATGTTCATATCTTTATACACTAAGGCTGAATCGACGCTGATTATTTCAGTTTTTAAATGTTGGCATAAGGCGATTGCTAATGCAGTTTTGCCTGCAGCGGTTGGGCCCATTAAAAAAATGACCGGTAAATTACTCAACTCGATAACCTTAATCTAACTGTGCTAAAAAATAACTTAAATCTATTTTAACTGCTTTTGCAGATAAACGCTGGATTGTTTGCGGATTATTTTGCATTCGCGTAACCGCCAAGGCAAAAGCTTGGCTGGCAAAAAAGCGCTCGGGCACTTGGCTAAGCTGCCAGTTTAGCCATTGCTCCACACTATTAAGCTCAGCCTTAGTGGCTTTTAATAGCGCATCTACGGCTTGGCTCACATCAAGCAGATACAAACTCTGTGGCAACTTTTTAACCATCACAAATTGCTTTTCAATCAATAACTCAAAGCCCAGCAAGGTAAACCATGATTGTTGCTGTGTTAAGCTTTGGCTGTCTTCTTTACTGATATTAACTCGCACAGGCAATAGTAAGGCTTTTCCTTCTAAGCTGCCTTGCTCAGCAATAAGCTCAAGCCAATCATTGACTAATAAATATTTAAAGTGTGAGCAATATAATTGCTGTTGCAGGCTAAATACACAACCGCCATCACTTTGTACCAGCAACGGCTGCGCACTTTGCGTCTGTAACAATGGTGCTACTTCTTGAGTAACGCCAATAGGTTGATCAAAATGGCTGGCGTGTTGCTCATTGACCCCTTGATAAAACGCACTCACATCTTGATGATTTGTCCGGCTCGCTTGCTTACTTCGCTCGCTTGAACCTGTATATCCACCACCACTAGGTGCTAAATTAGCACCGTAGCGAGCTTGCTCCGCTGGTTGTAAGTGCGACTTAGGATAATCAAACAAACTGCCTGCTGTATTGCTGGAGTGAGCGGGTGTTGCTGTATGCGCTGCTTTAGCATCGCTGTGTTGCGAATCAACATGCTGAGTAACACCAGCAAAATCATCTTGAAGCGGCACCACGACTTGTTTAATTGCCTGCAAAATAAAGTCATGCACTAAGCGACCTTGATGAAAACGCACTTCGTGTTTCGCAGGATGCACGTTTACATCCACTTGACGCGGATCAATGTCGATATAAATAACAAAGCCCGGTAGCTCTTCTTGGCCTGCGACTTCTTCGAACGCTTGGCGAATGGCATGAGAAATAAGCTTATCGCGCATCATACGATTATTTACATAGGTATATTGCGTAGTATTACTCGAGCCAACTGGTAGCACCCAACCATGTAGCTGCAAGCCTGTATCGCCTGACTCAATATATAACCCCTGCTCAGCAAAGGCTTTACCTGCAACCTGAGCGACCCGAGCAATAGCCTGTGCAGGGTCGGTTTTAGCACGATATTGACGCACTACTTTATCGTTATGGGTGAGGGTAATTGACACATCAAAACGGCTCAGGGCAATACGCTTTATTAACTCATCAATGTGAGTAAATTCGGTTTTTTCGGTGCGTAAAAATTTACGTCTAGCGGGCGTATTAAAAAATAAGTCTTTAACTTCAATGGTGGTCCCGTCAGGGTGAGCAGTGGGTTTAATCTGCACCGCCATATCTCGCCCCTGTGCAAATGCTTGCCAAGCCGCCTCTTGCTGTTTGGTTTTTGAGCTAAGTGTCAAACGCGATACCGAACTAATAGACGCCAATGCTTCGCCGCGAAAGCCCAAAGAACAAATATTTTCTAAATCATCAAGGGACTTTAATTTACTAGTAGCATGACGAGAAAGCGCCAACGTGAGCTCGTCTTTATCAATGCCTGAGCCGTTATCACGAATGCGAATAAGCTTATGACCGCCGCGCTCAATATCAATTTGAATACGTGTTGCGCCTGCATCTAGGCTATTTTCAACGAGTTCTTTGACCACAGATGCGGGTCTCTCAACCACTTCGCCCGCAGCAATTTGGTTAGCTAATCGCGCGGGTAATATTTCAATGCTCATACTGATCCTAACGATTTTAACTTTGCGGAATGTCTAACTCTTGACCAATAAACAAGGTATTAGATTTTAATTGATTGACTTGCTTAAGCTTACCTACTGATACCCCATAGCGACTAGCTAACAAACTTAACGACTCACCAGGGCGAACTTTATGTTTAGTGGGATATTGCGATTTTAACGACGCAAACAGCGAATCATCCGGAGGATTTTTCAGATAATAGCTTTTGATAGAAGTAAATATTGCTTTCGCTAAGCGCTCTTGGTGATTAGCACTTTTTAATAGTTTTTCTTCTCGCGGGTTTGAAATAAACCCAGTTTCGACCAAAATAGATGGAATATCTGGTGACTTTAATACCGCTAGGCTAGCCGCTTGCGGCTCTTTTTTATGTAACTTAGCGACCTTTTTAAGCTCATGAACCATGCCTTCAGCAACGCTGAAACCGGTTTTCATCGAATGATCCATCGACATATCCAACAGCGCCTGCGCCAAGTACTTTTCACTGGCCGTGTCTTTAATCACTCCAGCAGCACCACCGAGTAGCTCTGAATGTTTTTCTTTATCTTCTATCCATTTACCAATTTCTGAATTAGCACGACGAAGTGATAACACCCAAACAGAGGCGCCATTTGGTTGCGGGCTAGTAAATGCATCCGCATGAATTGAAACTAAAAAGTCAGCCTTTTTCTGCCTTGCACGGCTAGTGCGGGTATTAAGTTTGACAAAGTAATCTCCACTTCGCACCATTCGCGAAATCATCCCGCGCTCGGCATCAATCATCCGCTCTAAGCGTTTGGCAATTTGTAATGTGATATCTTTTTCATAAGTACCAGAGGGGCCAATTGACCCAGGGTCTTCGCCGCCATGGCCTGCATCAATAGCAATAATAATATCGCGTTGTTGATTAAGCTCACGCTTTTTAACCGCAGTATTACTCGTTGCAGCTACTGGCTCTGCTTGATTTTTGTCATATAAGTCGACCACTAAACGATTTTTATAAGGTCCCGTTGGCGCCAGTGCAAAAATCACCGGTTTAACGGCCCCTGTAAGCTCAAAAACAAATCGTACCCCCTGGCTGCTTTTCGCTTTCGAGTAACGTAGTTTACTGACGATTTGATGCTTACTGGGAATAGTTGGTAGGTCTTTTATTTTATCTGTATTTTCTAAATCGACCACTAAGCGCAGTGGATTTTTTAGCATAAAATAACTGAAGTCGGGCTTATCCGTTAAGTCGAATACTACCCGCGTACTATCTGGCGATGGCCACACCCGTACACTATTGATAGTATTTTGTGCATAGAGATTAGCACTGATTGCTAACAGCAAAAAAGCACCCATCCACTTTATGACAACTCGACTCATCGGTATCTTCACACCCTTGTTATTTGTTGTTATTCACTATGGTTTTTGAGTTTATCCACGATACTGTGACCACGCGGGCTAATGCTTTGGATCTCAATTGCTCGTGCATCGCCGACATAACGTAAAGTAATATCTAAGTCTGGTGTTGGGATAAACTCGCCGCCTTTTTCAGGCCATTCCACCACACAAATAGCTGTTGGCGAAAAATAATCTCGAATACCCATGTATTCTAATTCTTCTGGATCGCCTAAACGATATAAATCAAAATGATAAACATTGGCCGTTGCCAACTCATAAGGCTCCACCAGCGTATAAGTTGGACTCTTAACTTTACCTTGATGACCAAAGCCTTGGATCACACCACGTGTTAAAGTGGTTTTACCTGCTCCCAAATCACCGTGTAAGTAAATAACTGCACCTTGCTCCATTAGCATAGCAAGTTGATTGCCCATTTTAACCGTTGCAGCTTCATCAGCGAGTTGAAAACCAACACAGTGCGTCATTCTAACCTCATGGATAGTATTAAAAACGATAACTTGTTAATCATACCAGATTATTTTACTAAGGCGAGAATCGACACTTATAGACACAAAAAAACCGGCAAAGTTGCCGGTTTTTTTTGTAATTAGGACTATAGACCTAATTTTTTCTCAAGATAGTGGATATTAGTACCACCATTTTGGAAATTTTCATCCGCTAAGATGCGCTTATGTAATGACGTATTAGTTTTAATACCGTCAATCACAAGCTCATTCAATGCATTACGTGCACGGGCAATTGCTACATTACGGTTTTCACCGTAAGTAATTAATTTACCGATCATTGAATCATAGTGTGGTGGCACTGTGTAGTCAGCATAAATATGGCTGTCCCAACGAATACCTAAACCACCTGCTGGGTGGAAACGCGTAATTTTACCCGGTGACGGGATAAACGTTTCAGGATCTTCAGCATTAATACGACACTCAATTGCATGACCACGAATAACGACATCGTCTTGCGTGAATGATAGTGGTTGGCCCGCTGCAATTTTTAACTGCTCTTTGATCAAATCAACACCGGTAACCATTTCTGTCACTGGATGCTCAACCTGAATACGAGTGTTCATTTCAATGAAATAGAACTCACCATTTTCGTATAAGAACTCAAATGTACCCGCACCACGATAACCGATTTCGATACATGCACGCGTACAACGCTCACCGATAAACTTACGCACTTCAGCAGTAATACCTGGTGCTGGCGCTTCTTCGACTACTTTTTGATGACGACGTTGCATAGAACAATCACGTTCACCTAAGTGAACAGCATTACCTTGCCCGTCAGCCAATACTTGAACTTCGATATGACGTGGGTTTTCAAGGAATTTTTCCATGTAAACCATGCTATTACCAAAGAACTGTTTTGCTTCTTGTTGCGTTAAAGCGATTGAGTCAATTAACTCAGCTTCACTGCGAACAACCCGCATACCACGACCACCACCGCCACCAGCGGCTTTGATGATCACTGGGTAACCGATACGTTTAGCGATTTGCATGTTGCGGTCTTTATCATCCGATACCGGACCATCTGAACCTGGTACACATGGTACGCCAGCTTTACGCATTGCTTCGATTGCAGATACTTTATCGCCCATTAGACGAATCGTGTCGCCGCGCGGACCAATAAACACAAAACCACTTTGTTCAACTTGATCAGCAAAATCAGCGTTTTCTGCAAGGAAACCATAACCCGGGTGGATAGCAACTGCATCGGTTACTTCAGCTGCCGCAATAATGCGCGGAATGTCTAAGTAACTTTCAGTGGCAGAAGGTCTACCAATACATATTGTTTCATCTGCAAGCAATACATGCTTAAGATCGCGATCCGCCGTTGAATGCACAGCAACCGTTTTGATCCCAAGCTCTTTGCAGGCGCGCAATATACGAAGTGCAATTTCACCTCGGTTTGCAATGACTACTTTATCTAACATTAGAGTTGGCCTTTTAGGTTGCGCTATTATTCAATGATGAATAAAGGTTGATCAAATTCTACTGGCTCGCCATTTTCAACTAAAATCGCTTTCACGGTGCCCGCTTTATCTGACTCAATTTGGTTCATCATTTTCATCGCTTCGATGATACAAAGCGTATCACCTACTTTAACTTGTGAACCCACTTCTACATATGAAGGCGCTTCAGGAGAAGCTGCTGTATAGAAAGAACCAACCATTGGCGATAATACTTGATGGCCAGTAGGACCGGCAGGTGCTGCCGCTTCTGCGCTTGCAACAGGTGCAGCTACAGGGGCTGGAGCTGGTGCTGGTGCGTACTGTGGTGCATAATGCGGAGCGTAAGCAGGACCTGCACTCATATTATTACGATTGATACGTACTGATTCTTCACCTTCGGTGATTTCTAATTCAGCAATACCTGATTCTTCTACTAGTTCAATTAGTTTTTTGATCTTGCGAATATCCATGAACGACCCGCCTGTTAGTTTGTTAGTTTAAAATTAATTCGAGTTTTGCAACCGATTGACCGCAGCTTCAAGTGCTGCGCGATAACCCATTGCGCCTAATCCACATATCACGCCCTGCGCCACATCAGAAAAATATGAATGATGACGAAACGCTTCCCGCGTGTGCACATTAGTTAAGTGCACTTCAAAAAACGGGATATCAACAGCCAGTAACGCATCACGTAAAGCCACGCTTGTATGCGTAAATGCCGCTGGGTTGATAATAATGTAATCAATGACCTGCCATGCACTATGTATGTGCTCAATTAAAGCTTGCTCACTATTACTTTGAAAATGCGTTAGCTCAACATCTAGACCATGCGCAAACTCAGTTAGTTCGCTCATAATCTCACTCAGTGTTTGTAAACCGTATTTTTCTGGTTCACGCTTACCCAGCATGTTTAAGTTAGGGCCATTTATAACTAAAAGTTTAAATTTTGCAGCCATAATACGCGATAATCCTATAAATAATGAGTTAAGCCATTTTGATTAGAAATTCCCGCAAAATGTAGAGGGGAAAAACTAAAATAGCAAGTATTTCTCACGTTAACCACCTATTATAGCCAGTTCGATGTAAATAGCAGCAAAATACTGGTCTAATCACTAGTAGCCACCACAAAAACAAAAACGCCACTCATATAAAGTGGCGTTTAAAATAGCGGTGCGAAAAACGTTTATTTAGCGCTATTTCTCACTTTAGCTAAATGCTCAGCAAAGTCCTTGGCATTTAAAAAGCCCGTCACACGCTGTGCTGCAAGCTCTTCACCTTGTGTATCAAAAAACAAAATACTGGGTAAACCAAATACCGAAAACTCTTCCATTACAGCAATTGTTTTATCATCACTTTCGGTCAAATCAATTTTTAACAACTCAAAGTTTGCAAACTCACCTTGTACTTTAGCGTCAGGAAAAGTGTATTTCTCGAACTCTTTACACGCAACACACCAATCTGCATATAAATCGACCATCACTAAACGACCACCACTGTTTGCATCATTTATTGCTTGTTTGAGCTCAGCTAAGTCAGCAACTAATTTAAAGCCGCGCTCTTGTTGCTCGCCATTTGCGGCACTAACAACTTGCGCTGTTGGCCATATATAGTTTTTAGTTAAGCTCACACCGCTAACAACTAATAACGTTGCAACAAACCACAATGCAGTTTTTAACTTACCTTGTGTTTGAGCGCTCTGCCAATGATGTAAATACAAGGCCGTTGCTAATGCTAATAAGCCCGCCATAAGTAATATGATGTCTGCATCGACAATACGTTCAAGCAAGATCAATGGCACTACCAGCATGATAAAACCAAACAGGGTTTTAACTTGTTCCATCCAGCCGCCTGCTTTTGGCAATAATTTACCGCCAGAGGTGCCTAATAACAGCAGCGGAATACCCATCCCTAAACTCAGCACATACAAAGTTAAGCCGCCAACTAAATAATCGCCGCTTTGCGCAACAAACAATAGCGCAGCTGATAACGGTGCGGTGGTACAAGGTGAAGCAATTAAACCCGATAAAACCCCCATTAAAAACACGCCAATGTAGTTGCCGCCTTTTTGATTATTACTTACTTGTGTGAGCTTATTCATCATGCCGCTAGGGAGCTTTATTTCGTACCAACCAAACATCGACATAGCGAGTAAAACGAATAATAAACTGAAACTAATCAATACATATGGGTGCTGCAAATAACCTTGCACTTGACCACCAAGTGATGCAACCACAAGGCCCAGCGCCGCATACGTAACGGCCATACCCTGCACATAAACAAAAGAAAGCGCAAAAGCTTTTTTAGTGGAAAGATTTTTTTGTCCTGCAATTAGGCTCGACAAAATAGGAAACATCGGAAATACACATGGCGTAAATGCCAAGCCAATACCGACCAAAAAGAAAATCGCTAAGTTCGCTAACAAACCTTGCGAGGCCAGTTTTTCAGTAAAGTTTAATTCTTTTTCTAAGTCATCTTCTTGCGTTACAACATCTTCTGTAGCAGCCGCTGATTCAGCGCTAAGCGCAGCTAATGCATTGCCTGCTGTTGCATTATCAGTTGCAGGGGTTTCACCGGCAATCATACTCAATGGAATGGTGATGATCTCTGGCGGGTAACATAGTCCTGCTTCAGCACAGCCTTGATAACGTACTTTAATTACGCCACCCTCAGCTATATTACTTAGCTTGCTGATCACGCTCAGTGAATCAAAAAACACTGCTGTTTTGCCAAAGAACTCATCTTCAATGATCACGCCTTTACCAAGATCAGGCACTTCAATATCAGCACCTTTACCAATAATTTCTAGCTTCTTTTTATATAGGTAATAACCTGGCGCAATATCCCAACCAATAAAAAGAGTGCTGCCTTGCTGATCAAAATCAAATGAAAATGCCTGATCAACAGGTAAAAATGTTTGCTCTGCGGGCTGCAGCAAATCACTTAATAAATTATTAGTTGCAGCCTGTGCTGGCATTAACGACAGCGCACAAAGCAATAAAAAAAAACAACGCATTAATTAAGTACCTCATCCATCCAATTAAAATAGGCTAAATTGCCAGTGGCCACATCAATAACCTGTATTTCAGGAATTTCATAACTATGTAATTGCTTGATAGTTTGAATCAATTCATTCATTTTTTCTGACTTTGTTTTAATTAATAATTTACACTCGGTTGCATAAGCAACCTCTCCTTGCCACATATAAACAGATTCCACATTTGGAAGAATGTTCACACACGCAGCTAATTTAAGCTTAACTAATTGCTCAGCCATGGAGCGTGCCTCACTTACATCTGCGCAAGTGGTAAAAATAAGTCGAAAATGAGTCGTCATATTGAACCTTTGATTGATTGCTCTGCCCAATGCCATAGTAGCTGATAGCTAAGGCAAAGTGTAGTTAACCTAAACTGCGGATAATAAATCGCTTAATCAGAGTTCAGGCTATTTAGCCAACACAGCTTTACCACTAGCCTTGAAAAAAGACCTGATAACCCATATTTATATTTCATCAACTCAACTGAGTGATCACTATTTAGAGAGCCTTATGTTTAGATTTTTGTTTTTATTATTTATTCTCGTGCCAATTATTGAAATTGCGTTGTTAATTCAAGTAGCTGATGTAATTGGTGGATTCGCCACTATTGCACTGGTTATTGTAACCGCAATATTCGGCGCAAAATTAGTTAGAACACAAGGTATGGGCGCACTGCAAAATGTGCAAACACAAATGGCGCAAGGGCAAATGCCAGCCAAAGAATTATTTACCGGTTTATGTGTGATTATCGCCGGCATATTATTGCTAACTCCAGGCATTATGACCGACGTATTCGGTTTTTTATTATTGACCCCGGCCATTCGCAATAAACTAGCTGCAGGCCTTGCTAGTCAAGCAACTGTGCGTATGAGTGCAGGCATGCAACAAGGTCCAACAGCATTTAATCAGCACACTCATGCAGAGCCAGAACCTCGCAAAATGAGTGAGCCGACCACTATTGATGGTGAGTACGAGAGAAAAGATTAAAAATTTTAATTTTTATCACTTGGGTTTTGAAGCAATACCCCCATTACTGAGTACAACTAAATCAATTGCCTTGAACCACAGGGTTTAATGCAAACTGGTACATATAAAGCTTTTTTCTGTCCTGTTCAGAAACTGTTAGGAGAACTAAATAAAATGAACATTCGTCCTTTACATGATCGCGTGATCGTTGAGCGCCTAGAAGAAGAAACCAAATCTGCTGGCGGTATTGTATTAACTGGTTCTGCGGCTGAGAAATCAACCCGCGGTAAAGTTATTGCAGTGGGTAATGGCCGTACTCTAGATAACGGTGATGTGAGAGCATTAGAAGTTAAAGTCGGTGACACTGTGTTATTCGGCTCATATGTTGAAAAAGCTGAAAAGATCGAAGGTCAAGAGTACCTGATCATGCGTGAAGACAATATTTTAGGCATTGTAGGCTAAAGCTACTTTTCGTTTAACAAACATTCAGAATTCAGAGGAAATTAATCATGGCAGCAAAAGAAGTACTTTTTGCAGGTGACGCACGCGCTAAAATGCTAGCTGGCGTAAACATCTTAGCAAACGCAGTTCGTGTAACTTTAGGTCCTAAAGGCCGTAACGTAATCCTAGACAAATCATTTGGCTCTCCAGTGATCACTAAAGATGGTGTATCAGTGGCAAAAGAAATCGAACTTGAAGACAAGTTTGAAAATATGGGCGCACAAATGGTTAAAGAAGTTGCATCTAAAGCAAACGATGCAGCCGGTGACGGTACAACTACTGCAACAGTATTAGCACAGTCAATTGTAAACGAAGGCTTAAAAGCGGTTGCTGCGGGCATGAACCCAATGGACCTTAAGCGCGGTATTGATAAAGCAATCATCGCAGCTGTTGCTGAGCTAAAAGAACTTTCAGTACCATGTGCCGATGCAAAAGCAATCGCTCAAGTGGGTACTATTTCAGCTAACTCTGATAAAGAAATTGGCGACATCATTGCAGAAGCAATGGAAAAAGTAGGCCGTAATTCAGGTGTAATCACTGTTGAAGAAGGTCAATCACTTGAAAACGAACTAGATGTTGTTGAAGGCATGCAGTTTGACCGTGGTTACTTATCTCCATACTTCATCAACAACGCAGAAAAAGGCGCTGTTGAATTAGATAACCCATTTATTCTACTTGTAGATAAAAAAATCTCTAATATTCGTGAGTTGCTACCTACATTAGAAGCCGTTGCTAAAGCAAGCAAACCATTACTTATCATTGCTGAAGACCTTGAAGGCGAAGCACTAGCTACTCTAGTTGTTAACAACATGCGCGGTATCGTTAAAGTATCAGCAGTTAAAGCACCTGGTTTTGGCGACCGTCGTAAAGCAATGCTACAAGATATCGCAGTATTAACTGGTGGTACGGTTATCTCTGAAGAAATCGGCCTGGAACTTGAAAAAGCAACAGTTGAAGATTTAGGTACTGCAAAGCGCGTAGTTATCACTAAAGATGATACAACTATCATCGATGGTGCAGGCGAAGAAGCTGGCATCAACGGTCGCGTTGCGCAAATCAAAGCACAAATCGAAGAAGCAACATCAGACTACGATAAAGAGAAACTACAAGAGCGCATGGCTAAACTTGCCGGCGGTGTTGCGGTAATCAAAGTAGGTGCTGCTACTGAAATCGAAATGAAAGAGAAAAAAGACCGCGTTGAAGATGCACTTCATGCAACTCGCGCTGCGGTTGAAGAAGGCGTAGTGCCTGGTGGTGGTGTTGCACTAGTACGTGCAGCAAGCAAACTTGTTGATTTAGTTGGTGACAACGAAGATCAAAGCCACGGTATCAAAGTAGCACTACGTGCTATGGAAGCACCACTTCGTCAAATCGTTACCAACGCAGGTGACGAAGCGTCTGTTGTTATTAACGCAGTTAAAGGCGGCACGGGTAACTTCGGTTACAACGCAGCAACTGGCGAATACAACGACATGATTGAAATGGGTATCCTAGATCCAACAAAAGTAACGCGCTCTGCACTACAATTTGCAGGCTCGATTGCTGGCCTTATGATCACCACTGAAGCAATGGTAGCTGAAATCCCAAAGGATGAAGCTGGCGGCGCTGATATGGGAGGCATGGGCGGCATGGGTGGTATGGGCGGCATGATGTAATTCATCTCCTAACCATCTAGCTAAAATAAAAACCCAGCTTCGGCTGGGTTTTTAGCTTTAAGAGCAACGATAAAGTAGCAAATAAAATGACTCCAGCGTATTGCAGTGCTTTTTAACTGTATGCCAAAACCATACTCAGAGTTAATTTTATTTATAAGACATAATTAAGGATATTAAGATGAATAAAAAGCCTGAACTGATCATCTCGTCACTCGATGCTGATAGATTGTATGATTTAATGGAATCATTACCAGCAGGAAGCTTTGCTGGCGAAAAAGAACTTGAAGCTGAACTTGGCCGCGCAACAATCGTTGAGCCAAAAGATGTGCCTTCGACAGTGGTTACTATGAACTCAACGGTAAACTTTATCGTTGAATCGACCCAAGAAGAATTCACTAAGACCTTAGTGTATCCAAAAAATGCTGATGCAAGTGCTGATAAAATATCAATTTTAGCCCCTGTTGGTAGCGCCTTACTTGGTCTATCGCAAGGTGATGAAATTGAATGGCCAAAACCAAGTGGCGGTCTCATAAAAGTAAAAATAAAAGCAATCACTTATCAGCCAGAACGAGCCGGTGAGTTACATCGATAATATTTAGTGTTATTAAAAACCCAGTGAAAGCTGGGTTTTGTTTTTAAAGATAATAAGTTTAAAACCTAGCGCCAGCCACACGTAAGTCCAGATTTATCGGGAAAAGCTTTCTGACTGAAGTCAGATCTACTGATAAATCTAGCACCGCACTTAACGTACCAGTCTTTTGTCCTCGGGTTATATTTTCTTATATGCTAAAAAGCATCTTTAAGCACTGCATTATTTCAAGTTAGGACAATGACAAACATAAAACAGCATATAGGTAGCATGGCATTAGTTGTAGGGAATTATGATGATGCGATTGCATTTTACACTCAAAAACTGGGGTTTGATTTAATCGAAGATACTGATCAGGGTAATGGTAAACGCTGGGTATTAGTATCACCACCGAACTCTAATGGCACTAATTTATTACTCGCACAAGCAAGTACTCAACAGCAGTTAGAGGCTGTGGGCAACCAAACTGGCGGCCGAGTGTTTTTATTTTTACATACCAATGACTTTTGGCGAGATTATGAATTAATGCAAAAAAATGGCGTTAACTTTAATGAACAGCCCCGCGTAGAAGAATACGGCACCGTTGTGGTATTTGAAGATTTGTATGGTAATAAATGGGACTTACTACAATTAAATTAAAAGCAGTCAGTGAGAGGTCACTAATCGCGATAAATCACAACCTACTGGCTTAATATGGAACCTCTGGTTGACTTGATATTGCTCAATTAACCCTCATTAACTAACTATTAGTAACCATATTAAACACAAATGGATTTATTAGATAAGGTCAGTCTTGGAACATTACTGCTGCATTGGCTTGTAGTGAGCATATTATTGCTGATTGTGTTTTGGGCCATGATGAAAATTATTGCTGATTGTGTTTTGGGCCATGATGAAAATTGTCGCTTGGGGTAAAACCATGTCACGAGGGGCTTTTTTATTTTTGTCGTTCTTTGCGCTTATTTCGTTATTCCCTATTCCACCCCCGCAACTTGAGAATGTACAAAAAGCCAAACAAGAGCAACGTAAACGCAAAGAAGACTCCGGCGATCCACCAGAAGAGGACGAAGGTGAAGCATCGCGCTGAGATTCTCAGCTAACGATGCTTGAAAAACACTATCAATGAATCACATTATTGCTGACTAATTTGATATAAACGCTGTGCTTGGCTATTTGAATCTTTGCTGACGCTACGAAATTCTTCAGCATCACTGGCATTTTGCACAGAGATCTCACGAATTCGCTCTGCCAAGTTTTTCACATTTTCGGTTACCTGTGATTGCTCTTCAGTCGCTACGGCAATGCTTGATGAACGCTCTTTAATATCATTAAACGCGGTAACAATACTTTCATACTGTGCACGTGTTGTTGCTGAGCGCTCGTTCACTACTTCAGAGTATTCACGGCATTGCCCAATAACGTTAACCCCTCGACTAGCGGCTTCTTGCAATTGGCTGATCATGGTTTCAATCTCGCCAGCCGATTGCTGAGTACGATGTGCCAAGGTTCTAACTTCATCAGCCACTACCGCGAAACCACGTCCTGATTCACCTGCTCGAGCGGCTTCAATGGCAGCATTAAGCGCAAGTAGATTAGTTTGTTCTGAAATATTCATGATCACATCAAGCACCGAGCCCACTTGTTTTGAGTCTTGTGCAATCCGTGAAATGGCATCTGATGATTCCGTTAATTTATCAAATAATAACTGGATTGATTCGGCATTCTTCTCAATAACATCAAAACCAGAATTCACTAAATCAGCTGATTGCGTAGTAATATCTGCAACGCTCAAAACATCTTGTGAGGCTGATGAGGCTGCTATCGACATTTCATGAATTGCCTCAGCCAACATGTTGTTTTCTTCCATCAACTCTTGGGTACGAATTTGGCTGTTATTACTTAAGGTATCCATCGCTTCAGCGTTGTTTTTAACCGCAGCGGCTTCTGCTTGGATCTGTTCTAAAATCTTAATCAGATGATCGCCATAATCATTAATCGCTTCGCATAAGTGGCTCATTTCATCACTTCCGCGCACCGCCAGTTTTGAATTCGTGCGACCTTGCACCAACATTCTAACTTGCTCTGTGGTGGTGTTAATTTGCTGCACCAGGCGATTACCAAAAATCAGTAATACTGATACAAAAGCGAGAATAAGGGCGATAAATGAACTGTATAAATAATAAGTGAGGGTGTTAACGGTTTTCTTGGCAATTGCGGCAGGAATAATAACCCCGGAGCGCCAATTTTGCTCTGCCAATGAGTAAGTTACTAAAATAGATTGGTCATTATTAACCACACCACTGGCAAATTCAGCAACAGTTGTATTACTGTTTTGCAAGGCGCTGACCAACGGCTTTAAGCTACTGTCTTTACTGGCAACCTGAGTAAGGCTCATCATTGCTAAATTAGTATTGCGTATCGATGGAATCGATACCAGTTGCTCGGCGCTATCTAAAATAAAGTTATAGGTGCCCGTAGCATTGTTCTCTGCGATCAATGAGCTTTCGATAGATGCCAGTTCAACGTCTAAAGTGGCAACCCCCCAAAATTGGTTATCACGGATTATTTTCACGGAACAGGTAACCATCGGTACATTCGATACCGTGTCTACATAAGCTTCGGACCAAACGCACTCACCCCGATTAGCGTTAATGGCATTTTTATACCAGGTTTCTTGTTGATACGCGCTGCTGTCGGGCTGGTTATAATCATCTAAAAGTTTATATTGGCCATTACCTGTTTTCGCCCAGAAAAGAGATGCCTTTGCTGCTGAAGGCAGCATTTTATTCGGCTCAGGCCAAATACCACCACCCGCAATACCTTTGCCACTTGCAATCAAAGGAGCAATATTTTCAATAAAGGCCGCTTGCTGCAATGGCAAAGTCTCGGCTACCACGGCTAAGCTTTGCGTTAAGGTGGCACTTTTAGCTAAATCTTTTGCTAACGATTCGCCGATCACCTTTGCTTGTAATTTTGCGCTGGATATAGCGTCATTTTTAATGATTGGCGTAACAACTAGCTGCATTATTCCTGACAGAATAATTAAAGCAAACAACAGCAGCAGAAAACTCCCTAGGTACATTTTTTTTTGTATCAACATCTTCTTTTTACCTCAGTAGTAAATAATAGCCGCGCAAATTAGAGTATAGGGACTGTGCTGTATTTAGCAAAACGAGTTCCTAAAAATAGTGACCAAAAAGTATATTTAACCGCTATTTACCATTAATGAGCTGCCTGACAATCGCAAATAAATCACTTGGCAACATGCCGCGCTCCCCTTCGCGTTCTGCCAAAATATCGGCTGCTTTAGCGTGCAATGTCACACCGTAACATGCGGCTTGATCAACAGCGAAACCTTGAGCAAGTAACGCACCTATGATGCCGGTAAGCACATCACCACTGCCACCAACGGCAAGCGCTGGATTACCATTTTCGCACAACCAAGTTTGCTGCCCGTTGGCGATCAGGCTACCCGCGCCTTTCAGCACACTGGTACTGGTATAACGTTTAGCTAAATCCGTAGCAGATTGAAAGCGATTTGCTTCAATCTCAGCAATTGAAACTTTCATTAGCCGTGAGGCTTCACCAGCATGCGGGGTTATTATGCAATTTTTAAGGCGATACTCTAAAGCATGCTTAGCCAACAAATTTAAGCCATCAGCATCAATAACTAATGGTAAATTATTTGCTAAGCAATATTGTATAACCTGCTCAAATGCGATTTGCGCCCAACTATCCTGACCAAGACCTGGACCAATAATGACACAATTTGCCCATGCAAGGGCTGCGGATAAACTGTCGCAACTGACCATTAATTCAGGGCGACCACTACTAACGACTTGTACACTGCTTTGATGAGTATAAACACGCACCATTGCAGCACCTGTACGAAGTGCTGCTTCACTTGATAAACGAATGGCCCCGCTAGTACCTTGATTCCCACCGACGCATAACAGCTTGCCGTGGTTCCCTTTATGGCTATTGCGACTTCGTGCAGCAAGTGGTTTGAAACTAGTGATATTGATAAGTGTTGCGCTAGCATCCACTAACTTGGTAAATGATTCTGCGATCCCTAAATCATTAAAAATGATTTTTCCTGCAGCACTTCGCCCGGCACCGGTTACTAAGCCTTGTTTAATCCCCACAAAAGTAACGGTAATAGTAGCCTGAATAGCGATGCCAAGTGGCTGCCCGGTGTCGGCGTCTATGCCTGAAGGTAAATCAATTGCCACTATTGCGCTAGGTTGCGCGTTGGCATCTTCAATCATCGTTAAAAATGGCCGACGAACTTGACTATTAATTCCGGTACCTAACAAACCATCAATAATAATATCGGCATTATTGAGGCGACCTTGCGTGTAACTTTCAACTTCGCCCCCCAATGCTTGCCAACGTTGCTGAGCTGTAAGCGCATCCCCGGTGAGATGTCTACTGGTATCGGCTGCAAGTACAATGACTTCTTTACCGGCTTGCTTGGCAAGGCTTGCCACAATATAGCCATCGCCCGCATTATTACCATAACCGACCAGAATAAAGTAGCGCTGAGCATTCGGAAAATGCTCGATACACTGCGAGAATACCGCATGCCCTGCGCGCTCCATCAAAGTGAACATGCTAACGCCTGCCAAGGTCGCTGCTTTTGCTTCGTGCTCCCTCACCTGCTTTGCCAAAAATAGTTGCTGTGCTAGGCCTTGATTCTGCATATTGATCCATAATAGAAGACGGGCTGTTTACTTAGACTATTAGCCACAGCTGCTAGCGTCAAGGAATGTCGTCACCAACATTTTCAGGCTAATTTAGGAGGTATACTTAGGAAGGATGGTGTTTTCGTTTGCTTTTGTTGCTGCATTTAGCAACTTTAATAAAAAACGGCGCGCAATTTACATTGCGCGCCGTTTTTTAAAACTTACTAATTAAGTGAGTTTATTCTGCTTCCGGCAGGTTACGGCCGTAAAAGATTTCTTGCATTTCACGTGTTAATTTAGAACGAATTGCTTCTTCTTCGTCTTCAGATAAATCACTCGTAGTAACACCAAATAAATAAGTATTTAGGTCTGTTTCTTTTAGCATCATCTTAGTGTGGAACAAGTTTTCTTGATACACATTCACGTCCATCATTTGGTACGCTTCTTTGGTATCTTCGGTCATGTAGTTTTGAATTGAGTTGATCGCGTGATCGATATAGTGCTTAACACCATCTACGTCACGGGTAAAACCACGCACTCGGTAGTCAATTGTTACAACATCTGACTCTAAGCTATGAATTAGGAAGTTTAACGCTTTTAATGGCGAAATAATGCCACAGGTTGATACTTCGATATCGGCACGGAAAGTACAAATACCATCATCAGGGTGAGCTTCAGGATAGGTATGAACGCAGATGTGGCTTTTATCTAAATGAGCAACAACTGTTTCAGGTAATGGTCCTGGTGCTTCATCAACTTCATAAGTTTGCTGCTGCTCAATTGGCTCTTCTGAGATCAGAATTGTTACACTAGCACCTTGAGGGTCGTAATCTTGACGCGAAACATTTAAAATATTCGCACCGATAATGTCTACTACTTCACCTAAAATATCGGTTAGTCGATCAGCACTGTACTGTTCGTCGATATATTCAATATATTCTTTACGTTGTTGCTCAGTCTTTGCATAGCAAATATCGTAAATACTAAAGCTTAAACTTTTGGTTAAGTTATTAAAGCCATGAAGTTTAATTTTATCGAAGGGTTTGTTCATGATAAACCAACCTATAAACAAGTGAAATCTGCCAGAGCAGAATGAAAAGTTCGCGGATTTTATACGAATTTCACCTCAGGAAAAAGCGTTATTTTCCCTGTTCTTGTATAACTTCGTGTGTGTGGGTAATTTCTACTGTTTTATCAAGCATTAATGCTACTGAACAATACTTCTCTGCAGATAGTTGAACGGCACGCGCAAGGTGCTTTTCTGAAACGTTGTCGCCAGTCACAACAAAGTGTAAGTTAATCTTAGTGAATACTCGCGGAGCGGACTCTGCGCGTTCAGCACTCAATTGCACTTGCACATCTGAAAACTGTTGTTTAGCTTTTTTTAGAATACTGACTACATCAACCGATGAACAGCAGCCAACTGACATTAATACCATTTCCATTGGGCTTGGTGCGGCGCTATCGCTACCAGCATCAAACACAACATTGTGACCAGAATTAGAACGCCCTAAAAAAGTATCGCCTTCAACCCATTTCACATTCGCTTGCATTTTATTACTCTCAAAGAAGTTATTTCCTTGATTGTAAGGAAGTCAGACGCAGTTGCAAATTAAAAACGATAATTGGAATGATCAGGCACTTTCGACAACTGCGCTATCAAAGAGGTTTTTTACCAATGCGGCAAATTCATCGATAAATGCATGTTGCTCTATTGTCACTTGATTACTGGTGACGCTGCTGAGGACTTCTTGTAAGTCGTATACAATGCCATCTACTTCACGCACGATTTGACTACGTTGTTCAGTAGAAAGCTCTGTGTGTTGCTGGCATAACAACATGACATTTTCAGCAATATCATCTTCTATTAGCTCCATAATAGTAGGAGCGCCTGGTTTTATTTCGCCGGACTTCTCAAATAATGCTAAATTTTGAGTAAGATACATGATGAGGTCATCATATCCTTGCCTATCTAAAACCATAATTATCCACACCTAATTAAAACGACTGTATTGATTTAAGCAGAAAGCGCTTTTAATTGCTACCTTTGAGCATTAACCAATACAAAAAAAGCAGCCTTGGCTGCTTTTTTAGTTATTTATTACTATTTGACCAAAATCGATTAATCGATTTTTAAGCCAGGGCTTAATGTTGCTGGCATTGCTACTTTTTCAAGTTCAACAGAGGCAACTGGGTATGCGCAATAATCAGCTGCATAGTAAGCACTTGCACGATGATTACCTGATGCACCAATACCACCAAAAGGAGCTGCACTTGAGGCACCGGTGATTGGGCGGTTCCAGTTAACAATACCAGCACGGATACGACGTAAAAAATGGTCGTAATCTGCCGCATTATCACTGAGTAAACCCGCAGACAAACCAAAGCTGGTATCGTTGGCTTTATCAATCGCACTATCAAAATCTGTAAAGCGGAATACTTTTAATAGTGGACCAAAGTGCTCTTCATCTGGGAAGTTAGCAACATCTGTACACTCAATAATACCAGGCGTTACAAAACCTGTATTTTCAGTATGCTTAAGCTCAACCAATACTTCAGCACCAAGCTCAACGAGTTGTTGCTGTGCTTTTACCATACCAGAAGCCGCAGCTGATGAGATCATCGAGCCCATAAACGGTTGCTCTACATCATCGTAGTTGCCCACTTTGATGGCTTTAGTCGCGGTAATTAAACCGGCTAAAATAGCATCGCCTTGCTCACCTGCTGGTAAAAACAGCTTGCGTGCACAGGTACATCGTTGGCCACTTGAGATAAATGCTGATTGAATAATATCGTGAATAACGGCTTTAGTATCAGCAACATCAGTAATAATAAGCGGGTTATTACCGCCCATTTCTAATGCTAAGATTTTACCTGGTTGACCGGCAAACTGCTCATGCAGAATATGGCCTGTGCGTGATGAACCGGTAAAGAATAAGCCATCAATACCTTTGTGAGCAGCAAGAGCCTTACCTGTGGCTACTTCGCCTTGTACTAGGTTAATAACCCCTGCTGGTAAACCTGCTTTTTCCCATAACTTAAGCGTTAGCTCAGCAACAGCTGGAGTTAGCTCCGATGGTTTAAACACCACGGTATTGCCCGCCAAAAGTGCAGGCACAATATGGCCATTAGGTAAATGACCAGGGAAGTTATAAGGGCCAAATACCGCCACTACACCATGTGGTTTATGGCGGATCATTGCACGACCTTGCGGCATTGGGTTTTCTACGTCGCCAGTGCGCTCTAAAAATGCTTTTTCAGAGATAGCTATTTTACCGACCATAGCACCCGCTTCAGTGCGAGTTTCCCATAACGGCTTACCCGTTTCTTGGGCTATTACAACAGCAAGCTCTTCGCTGTGCTCTTTTAGGGTTTCGGCAAAAGTTTTTACAATCGCTAAACGTTCTGCAAATGATTTATCAGCCCAGCTATAAAATGCTGCACGCGCAGAGTTAACAGCGGTGTCTACTTGCTCACTGGTGGCTGAGTTTGCTTGCCAAATAATTTCGTTATTGGCTGGGTTTACTGAATTAAATGCATCGCCTAGGCCTTGCGACCATTGACCATTAATAAATTGTGCAGGATGAGTCATGTACTTTCTCCTAAATTATATACGTGTTGCGGTAACTATATCGCCAGCTTGTAAGTGCAGTGCATCGGCCATTGCCTGTGGCAAAGTCAACTCAGAGCTTGTTTCATCAAGGTTTAGTTGTGCAACGGTTGCTCTAAAATCATTGAGTTTGTCATTCGCTAGCATGATAGCCGTCTCGCCGCTGTTTTCACCGATTTTTACGGTAAAGTTTTTGGCATTACGAATAGTTGCAATATTATCTACTTTTGCTTCTACCGTTGGGCCAGCATCAAAAATGTCAACGTAGCCATTAAAGGTGAAGCCTTCTTTTTTCAGTAGTTCAATCGCAGGGCGCGTATTATTGTGCACCTTGCCGATCACGGCTTGCGCCTCTTTACTTAATAAGTTGACGTAAATTGGGTACTTTGGCATTAGTTCAGCAATAAACACTTTTTGGCCGATACCGGTTAAGTAATCAGCTGTTGGAAAATCCATCGAGAAAAAGTGTTCTTCTAACCATTGCCAAAATGGACTACTGCCGTGTTCGTTAGAAACACCGCGCATTTCTGCAATTACGGTTTCAGCAAAGCGTTCTTGGTGCTGCTTGATAAACATAAAACGTGCTTTTGAAAGCAGCTTACCGTTATTATTTTTACGGTAACCATCTTTTAAAAACAGCGTACAAAGCTCAGTTGCTCCAGTGTAATCATTACACAAGGTTAAAATATCAACCGCTTTATAAACATTCAATGTACGAGATGAATGAATAGCTTTACTTAAATGATAGTGATAAAACGCATCATCTAAACCAACCGCAGCTTCAATTGCTGAGGTACCGACTACTTCACCTGTTTCGCTATCTTCAAGAACAAACAAGTAACCTTCATCACCCGGATGAGATGCACTTTTTGCGAATGAGCTTATTGAATGAGCTATCTTCTTTTGTAATAACTCTTCGTTATTAGGTAAAGAGGTAAAACCATGTCCTGATTCGTGGGCAATTTTCAATAAAGCTGGGTAATCACATTGCTGGATTGGGCGAAGGATCATCATGAGTCCGCTTGCTCCCTTATAAATAACGGTAAATTAAGAATATTAGGGCAAGCTTGCTACTTGCCCTTATTATGATTAGAGGTGTTGATTAACCGTTCACAACGTTGGCTACGGCTTTTTCAAAGCGCGCCATCCCTTCACGGATATCCGCTTCAGGGATCACTAAAGATGGAGTAAAACGCACCACATCGGCACCCGCGACTAACGACATCACACCCTCAGCGGTTCCTGCTACTAAAAACTCTTTAGCACGACCTTTAAACTGCTCATTAACCACAGCACCAATTAATAAACCTTGACCACGAATTTCCGAGAAAACGTTGTACTTATCGTTAATTGCAGTTAGTAATTCATTAAACAATGCTGACTTTGCTTTTACGCCAGCTAATACTTCTGGTGTATTCACAGTATCAAAGGCTGCTTCACCAACAGCACATGCCAACGGATTGCCGCCATAAGTAGAACCATGAGTACCGACTTTAAGGTGCTTAGCAATCTCTGTCGTGGTGATCATTGCACCAATTGGAAAACCGCCGCCAAGTGCTTTTGCAGTAGTTAAAATATCAGGTACTACATTTAACCCTTGGTATGCATAAAGATCGCCAGTACGACCGACACCAGTTTGTACTTCATCAAAAATAAGTAATGCGTTATGTTTAGTACATAACTGGCGTACACCTTGAGCAAACTCGTCAGTAGCAGAGATAATGCCGCCTTCACCTTGTAATGGCTCCATCATTACCGCACATGTGTTATCAGAGATTAGTGCTTCAAATGCGGCTAAATCGTTATAGTCACAATGTACGATATCTCCCGGCTTAGGACCAAAACCATCAGAGTAAGCAGCTTGACCGCCCACGGTTACAGTAAAGAATGTACGGCCATGGAAACCTTTATTGAAAGCGATGATTTGCGATTTTTGCTCACCAAAATTTTCAAGCGCAACACGACGCGCTAATTTTAGTGCGCCTTCATTTGCTTCTGCGCCTGAGTTGGCGAAATATACTTTTTCAGCAAATGTAGCATCTACCAATTTTTTAGCTAAACGAAGTGCTGGCTCATTAGTCATTACATTTGATAGGTGCCAGATTTTTTCGCCTTGCTCTTTTAATGCTTTAACCAATGCTGGATGACAATGACCTAGACAGTTAACAGCGATACCACCGGCAAAATCGATATATTCACGACCTTGCTGATCCCATACACGTGAGCCTTCGCCACGAACAGGAATAACGCTTGAAGGTGCGTAGTTAGGAACCATTACTTGATCAAATAATTCGCGATTGACTGTCATTTTATATCCTCTTAATTGTGATCCTACAGAAAGTTTAAAAAATAGGCTTGATGATAGACTGTTGTACCATCTCCTTTGGCGTAAATCAGCATAGCTCACATCGCCAAAAAATACTCTCTGGTTCAATTTTCAGATAATCATTATTTCAGAGTTTTTCGTTATTGTCTCTTATAAAACTTTCATGTAGCCCTTGTTATTAAAGGCTTTGAGATATAATTTCAGAGATAGTGAATAACTATCTGAATAACGAATTATGGGGTTGTTTATTCTATATCGCTGCCCCACCACCCACCAGGCAGAGCTTTGCAAGATAAAATATGGGTAAGAGTAGATATTAATGATGAATGAATAGTCGTAAAAAAATTAACAAAAAATTTATGAAATAAGGGCGTGTTGACCTTTCAGGATTAAAATTTGTTCAAATTAGGGGCGATTTAATCACGGCGCGAGATTTGTAACCTAGTGGGCTAAGTAAAAATTGAGCAAAGCTTCCGCGTCCTGCTCACGCCCCTTACTTACATCCATGTAAGTAACAAAGAGTTAATCGCCCCTAGGAAGAACCCTTCGGGCAGCGCGTGTTTGGCATTGATGCTGCGTTATCGCCTATTTATGGGGAACAACCACACTACATAGGCTCTGCCTTGCCTAAATACCAAACACACTGCTGCAAATTCAACCTCGAAAGATAAACACGCCCTAGTCAATTTTAATATGAAAGTGCTGCAAATTGGTTTTTTCAAGCTGCTCTAGTTCCTGTTTTGATAACCCAACGTAATCAAACCAGAGTGATTTTTCATCACTTTCCACCAGCTGATGTTCGCTCAAAGTAACACATTGACTATAACAACGTGCCTTTTGCATTAACATCGCTAATGGCAATAGTGAATCCCCTTTGGACACACCATTAATCAACTGCGATAACACAGCATTAAAAGGTAAATACCGAAACGCCATTTTATCAATCACCGTCGCCGTGACTTTTAGCGCATGCTGATTAAGTAAAGTACTTAAAAATAACGGATCAGGTTTTAACTCTAACAATGCGGTGTGAAGATCTTTATGTTGGTCTTCTCGGGCAAGGGTTACTTTGCGCTGCCACACTCGTTCGAATGTACGTAAATAGAGTCGAATCAAAGCTATCTTGCCAACATCGAGTAACATACCCAAAGTAAATGCATGTACTTCATTAATACCATTGAGCTTAGCCAACTCTTGCGCCGCAATCGCGCAAGCCATTGAGTTATCGCGTAGGCGACGCTTCAATAATGGAAATGGTTCGGTGCTGTGTGGCATCCAATGACGTACCGCAAAGGTAGGCACTACAAACTGTAAGTTGTCTAAACCAATATAACGCAGAGCTAAAGAGGGATTATCAACTTTTACCGAAGTATGTTTATTGCGCTGCGCGCGATAATAAGGCAAATTCACAAAAGCAACTAACTCACGTCCTAACCAAGTTAAATCTTTAACTAATGGCTCAAGGCGCCCTACCGATGCTGATTTTACCGCAAGTATGTCTAAAATCGCGGGGACATTATCTTCAATACCAATGGTTTCATGTAGTACCGTATCAATATCGGCTAACTGCTTGTTCATGGCGGTATCAATAACTTGATGTAACTGCTGGCTGGCTTGAGCGCGGTACTTATGATGCGAAGTACTGGAGAGTTTACGTATTTTTTGCGCAGCAACTTCAACCTCAAGTAAGGTGCGCTGCTTCATCGCCTCACCATAATTTATATCTAGAGTATGAATATAGCCAATTTGACGTTGCGCAAAGCTATGTCCAAGCAACAAGTCATGGGCTCGCTGCTCTAATGCCTTAGCTGTCCTTTGTTGGCGTATTTCATCTGTCATTAATAGTTATCTTTTATAAATAAATTAAG
This sequence comes from Pseudoalteromonas sp. SG41-5, assembly GCF_014164495.1. Classification (NCBI taxonomy): domain Bacteria; kingdom Pseudomonadati; phylum Pseudomonadota; class Gammaproteobacteria; order Alteromonadales; family Pseudoalteromonadaceae; genus Pseudoalteromonas; species Pseudoalteromonas sp. SG41-5. Next base: position 42,883 of record NZ_JACJFH010000032.1, read on the forward strand.
GGGAGCTACTAGGTTTGTTAGCATAAGCCTAGAACCGAGTTAAAAAGTTAGCAAGTAATTCAAGTCCTCGCTGCGTTAAAATTGCCTCTGGGTGAAATTGTACCCCCTCTAACGCTAAGCTATTATGAACTAAGCCCATTATTTCATCTAACTGGCCGCTTTCAGTTTCGGTCCAAGCGGTGATTTGCAACTCATCAGGAATGCTATCTTGTTCAACAACCAACGAATGATAACGGCAAACTGTTAATGGATTTGGTAAGCCGGCAAATACACCTTGATTAGCATGATAAATTGGCGATGTTTTGCCATGCATCACTTGCTTTGCCCTAACAATGTTCGCACCTAATGCTTGTGCTATTGTTTGATGACCTAAACAAATACCTAAAATTGGAAATTGACCTTTTAGTTGCTCAACAAGCTCCAAAGATATACCCGCTTCATTTGGTGAGCATGGGCCGGGAGATATCACGATATGCTGAGGGTTTAACTGGGCAATTTGACTAACCGAGATCTCATCATTGCGCTTTACTAGCACCTCTTGATCTAAACGTTGAAAATACTGTACCAAATTGTAGGTAAACGAGTCGTAGTTATCGATCATTAAAAGCATGTAATAAAGCACTCAAAATAGAAATTGTTTGCAGGCAACTGCCTGCGTTCATATTCTAACTTAAGCCCGCACGAGTGTCAGTGTTTTGTATTCAGGCAAAGGGAAATTACTTTAATAACGATAATACTGAGCTTGATGTTGATTTATTTTAAATCAGCCCAAGCTCTATTGTATTGGCAAAACGCCTCAGAGCATTTAATTTGACTAAAACCCATGCGTGTTTATCTATCGAGATTAATATGTAACACGCTTTAATAAGGAGCGACCTATGTTAGGCGAAGATCATTCATTAACTAAAGATTTCCCTGAATACCAAAGCACTATCACTAAGCTCAACACTGATAATGAAGAGTTCGCGGCAAGGGCAAAGCAATACAATGCAATTGATAAAGAAATCCGTGTCCTGGAGTTACAAGATGCCCCTATTGATGATGAAGCAATGCATCAATTAAAACACGATAGAATGGCATTAAAAGATTGGCTCCATCAGCAATTAGCTGATGCTGCCAACTAATAATTATATTATATATATCTGGCGCTTATTTAAAACTAAGCGCCCGCACTGAGCCTTAACTCCCTTTCACTCATCCTATTTGCCTAAAATTACATCCATTATGGTGCAAAAGCATTGCTATTCGTTTAGCTTAGAGACAAGCTATCTTTATCTAAGTTAAATAACATTATATTTTATGTGCAAATACATACTCTCGATTGACCAAGGAACGACGAGCTCTCGCGCCATCTTATACACCAAAGATGCCGAGGTTTTTGGCACAGCCCAACAAACTTTCCCGCAGCACTTTGTGCAAAATGGTTGGGTTGAACACGATCCTGTAGATATTTGGCAAACCGTATTCGCGAGCGTTAAAAACGTATTGGCGCAGCAACGGGTAACGGCTGCCGACATTATTGCCATAGGCATTGCTAATCAACGAGAAACCACCTTAGTGTGGAGTAAAAAAACTGGGCAACCTATTTACAACGCGATTGTGTGGCAAGATCGACGCACTAGCCAGTACTGTGATAGTTTGCGCGATGCTGGGCACAGTAAAACCGTCAATGATAAAACCGGCTTATTACTCGATCCGTACTTTTCTGCCACCAAAATTCGTTGGATCTTAGATAACGTCACTGGCGCTAAAGAGCAAGCACAAGCAGGTGAGCTGGCGTTTGGTACGGTAGACACCTACTTACTATGGCAATTAACCGATGGTAAAGTACACAAAACCGATGCAACCAATGCCTCTCGCACATTACTGTTTAACATTCACCAGCAATGCTGGGATGAAGACTTACTCGCCTTATTTGATATTCCAGCCTCGATGCTACCTGAAGTAATGGACTCAGCGGCTGACTTTGGTGTTACTAGCAGCGAGTTATTTGGTGGTGAAATTCCAATTAACGGCATAGCGGGTGATCAGCAAGCCGCTTTAATTGGCCAAGCTTGTTTTGAAGAAGGTATGGCAAAAAGCACCTACGGAACAGGCTGTTTTTTAATGCTTAACACCGGCGATAAAGCACTAAAGTCAAACAATCGCTTATTAACCACCATCGCATATAGACTTAACGGCAAACCTACGTATGCCATTGAAGGCAGTATTTTTATGGCAGGTGCCACCATGCAGTGGATTGTAGAGGGCTTGAAATTATTAGAAAGCGCGGGAGAAAGTGAAGCCCTCGTCAAAGGTGTTCCCTTAGATCATGGGGTATTTTTAGTGCCCTCTTTTACAGGTTTAGGCGCTCCCTATTGGGATGCCAATGCCCGAGGTGCTATTTTAGGGCTTACTCGAGATTCAGGTATTAGTACGATTGTCGCTGCAGCTTTGCAATCAGTGGGTTATCAAACTAAAGATTTACAAAAAGCGATGGAAGGGGATGGCTTGCGCCCCAGCATCTTGCGCGTTGACGGCGGTATGGCTAATAATAATTGGGCTATGGAGTTTTTAGCTAATATTTTAGGTGCGAGTGTTGAGCGCCCCACCTTAACCGAAACCACCTCGCTTGGCGTCGCCTATTTAGCAGGCCTGCAAAGTGGTGTTTATGAATCAACAGCACAACTGGCAACTATGTGGCGATGTGACCGCCGCTTTGAGCCAACTATGAGTAGCTTTGAGCGTAACGATTTATATGCAAAATGGCTACATTGTATTGCGCAAGTGACGCTTGCTAATAATCCGCAGAATGACGGCTAATCGCGTTAATATAATCTGGCATTAACAACTAACTTTAAGGTTCACCCGTGCAGTTACTCGATAACGAATATGATTTACTTGTCATTGGCGGTGGCATTAATGGTGCTGGTATTGCAGCAGATGCAAGTGGTAGAGGCTTGAAAGTATTATTGTGTGAGCAAGACGATTTAGCCTCAGCCACCTCATCAAACAGCAGTAAGCTTATTCATGGCGGGCTGCGCTATTTAGAACACTATCAATTTAGGTTAGTAAAAGAAGCATTGCTAGAGCGTGAAGTGTTATTAAAAAAAGCACCGCATATTATTTGGCCGCTCTCGTTTAGGCTTCCTCATCAGTCACATTTGCGGCCGCCATGGATGATCCGCCTAGGATTATTTATTTACGACCATCTAGGAAAACGAGACACGCTACCCGCTTCCAAGTCGATTATTTTCACAAAAGACAGTGTGCTAAATGCATCAATTACACAAGGGTTTGAATATGCTGATGGCTGGGTAGATGACGCGCGTTTAGTGATCTTAAACGCCCTTGCCGCCGAACAACACGGAGCAACCATAGCAACGCGTACTCGTTGTATCAAGGCACAGCGCAATATTGAACATTGGGATGTAACTCTAGCGCAACAAACGACCCAGCAGCAACTACAAATCAAAGCCAAATGCATTGTTAATGCCGCAGGCCCTTGGGTTGCTTCATTGTTTGATAATGTATTTATTCAGCCATCACCACAGCATATTCGCTTAGTCAAAGGCAGCCATATCGTGGTGCCACGTATTCATGACGAGCCATGTGCCTATATTCTCCAAAATGAAGATCAACGTATTGTTTTTGTCATTCCTTTTGAAGATGACTATTCCTTGATTGGTACTACGGATGAAGAATATACCGGCACCATTAAAGATGTAAAAATTAGCGAACAAGAGATTAGTTACTTAATCAATATTACTAATCATTACTTTAAAACCCCGATTGAAGCGACTGATATAGTACATACATTCAGTGGCGTACGGCCATTACTCGATGACCACTCAGCAGATGCTCAAGCTGTAACCCGCGATTATAAGCTGATATTAAATAATGATGATAATCAGGCTGCTTTGTTAAGTGTGTTTGGCGGAAAAATAACTACTTATCGAAAACTGGCAGAAAATGCTGTGGACAAACTCGCGCTATTTTATCCTCATATGACTGAAGCGTGGACAAAAAGCGCGCCGTTACCAGGCGGAGATTTTAGTGAAAAAGCGACGTTAATAACGCAACTACAAGTAAAATACAATTGGTTGCCTGAGTTATTATTAAATAGGCTGGTACGCTCCTATGGCACGCTAACTAATGCACTGCTAGGTAATTGCAGTGCATTGGCTGACTTAGGTTGTCATTTTGGCCATGGTCTATACGCTCAAGAAGTCGATTACCTAATTGCCAAAGAGTGGGCAAAAACCAGCGATGACATATTGTGGCGTAGAACAAAGCTCGGGCTACGCTTTAGTAAAGCGCAAGTCACCGCTTTAGATAACTACTTGCGCACCTTAAATTACTAACTACACATTAAGAAGCTGCAATAAAATGCTCATTTAAGGCTGCTTTTTCAATACTAGATAAAGCTTGCTTAGCTTTAGCGGCAAAGTCGTAACGTACCAGCACTGTTTTACCGATTGCGCAGCATTTATCTTGCTGCCACGCCTCTTGGCGAAGCACAAATGAGCTGCTGCCAATATGCTCTACCGATGTTTTAATACTTACTTCATGCGAGTAAAACAACTCACCTACAAACGACACCTCAATTTTAGCAATAATAAGCTTCCAATCGTGAGGATTTAAATCGGGGGTAAAAAATTTAAAAATAGGTGCACGTGCGGCTTCAAACCAAACAGGGAGTACGGTATTGTTGATGTGTCCGAGTGCATCCGTTTCGCTAAAGCGCGGCATCACTTTTTCAGTAAACATAATAATCCAATAATAATTAAACAGGTAACTCATGACGGACTTTATCCGCGTGTATGACAACGCGCTCAGTAATGACTTTTGCGATAACTTTATCACCACCTTTTCGCAAAGCCCGCATATAAAACAAGGGATGACATCAGGCGGCATAGATCTTAATAAAAAAGATAGCCACGACTTACACTTAAACAATCATCCTGAATACGCTGAGCAATTAAAACATATTCAACAAACTACTGCACAATATGTTTTTAACTACATTGAAGAACATATTTTTATAATGATTGGGGCGTTTGGTTTAAAAGTGTACCACCCCCAAACAGGACAACCTGTTGATTTAACGCAAGCTAATTTTGACGAGGTAGGTAAACCGCAATTACCTTTATTGGTACAGCAAATTTTTCGACTCGGTAATATCCAAGCGCAAAAATACGAAGTTAACAAAGGCGGCTACCCGTATTGGCATAGTGAAGTGTACCCACAGTTACACCATAACGAAGCACTGCATCGAGTATTGTTATTTATGTTTTATTTAAACGATGTTGAAGAAGGCGGTGAAACCGAGTTTTATTATCAAAATCGTAAGATAGCTCCGAAAAAAGGCACTATGGTGATTGCCCCAGGCTACTTTACTCATACTCATCGCGGTAATAAACCTGTGTCGAATGATAAATATATTTTAACGTCGTGGGTGCTGTTTAACCGCGCAGAACAAATATACGGGCAGCCACAGGCCTAAGCGGTAAGCGGTA
>NZ_JACJFH010000330.1:0-245 GCF_014164495.1 Pseudoalteromonas sp. SG41-5
TGTTGGTTTTTAGTGGTGAATTCAGCGTCTTCTTCAGGGCCATGAGCAATCGCATCAATCGTTGCTGAATATTTAACACTGTGGTGGATGTAATCTTTATATAAAGCCTGCCAGGCATCACTTTGTGGGCCAAAGCTACGGGCGCTATCAACCAGTGCTTTAAGCTCGTTAGGTAAAATATAAGGTATAGCTTGGCCGTCAGCTTGTTTGCGGTTAGCAAGTTCCGTTAAGCTTTGTAGTGGCAC
>NZ_JACJFH010000331.1:0-245 GCF_014164495.1 Pseudoalteromonas sp. SG41-5
GCAATCACAATTAATAAATGGATATAGATTATGGACAAGCTCATAAAATCACTCATCACACTTGCTTTAACATTATTTGTAATAGGTTGCTCGTCAACAGGAACAATTGATTACATGGTTGCAGGCGGTGCGACACAAAAGGGTAATGAAATCTGGGTGCAATCAATCACTTTTGATAATAGTTGGGGTATTCCTATGGGGAGCCTTGGTTGTTGCTGGCAAAGTGCCGGTAAAACAAGTGGTGT
>NZ_JACJFH010000332.1:0-243 GCF_014164495.1 Pseudoalteromonas sp. SG41-5
TTTACAGGTCGCGTATTACACGAACTTGGTTCAGGACAAGCCCAATGGCGTGAGAATAAGTAGTAAAGCCACTACCCTAAGCTTATGTTCTATAAAGTATTCGCAGAGGCAGCCCGTAGCTCATGGCCCAGAAGAAGACGCTGAATTCACCACTAAAAACCAACAACGCGAGCTTTTTTACAATCAGCCAGAACAAGCTGAAGCAAATGAGCAATGGCAATCACAATTAATAAATGGATATAG
>NZ_JACJFH010000333.1:0-240 GCF_014164495.1 Pseudoalteromonas sp. SG41-5
AAATTGCATTGCCATTTTCGGTGCCGACACCTGCGACCATGTAATCAATTTTACCTGTTGACGAACATCCTACAGCGAATAATATTAAAGCGAGTGTGATAAGTAATTTTATGAGTTTGTCCATAGTCTATATCCATTTATTAATTGTGATTGCCATTGTGTGCTGAGCTCTGCTTGCGCAGGCTGATTATAACAAAGCGCGAGCTGTGGTTTTTAGTGGTGAATTCAGCGTCTTCTTCT
>NZ_JACJFH010000334.1:0-239 GCF_014164495.1 Pseudoalteromonas sp. SG41-5
GCGGGGTAAACCCGCTGCTACGAATGCGTAGACTCGAATTTACTTGTGCAAAAATGAAAGGCAGGGCACTAATCAGCGGCTGTATTAGCGCCTAGCCAAACAACATCCATGTTGTTAAAGAGCGGGTAAATCAATATTGTTTAATAAGTTTGCTGTGCAGTGATAACGTCATCATCATTATTATCACGCTCAAAGTTCAGGTTGAACTGGCCTTGCCGTGTAATAGTAAAAATGGCGCG
>NZ_JACJFH010000335.1:0-239 GCF_014164495.1 Pseudoalteromonas sp. SG41-5
GAAGCGTATCGAGGGAAACTGCCTGACCAGCTACTTGAATACTGGCAAATACTCGGTTTTAGCGGCTTTGCCGATGGTTTATTTTGGCTGACAAATCCAGCGGATTATCAAGACATTCTTGACCGATTTTTAGAAGACACCCCGTTTGAGCAAGATGATATTTATTATGTTATAGCGCGTAATGCCTGGGGCAATTTAAAACTCTACGGTGAGAAAACCGGACATTCTGTGGAAATCAG
>NZ_JACJFH010000336.1:0-239 GCF_014164495.1 Pseudoalteromonas sp. SG41-5
GTCACGGTAATCGGCTGTTCGCTTGTATCAGCAGCAGTTTGATAATGGGCTTTGCATTCAAGTACGCTTTCATCTTCGCAGTTTAAAATAAGTTGTGCCTCAAGCCATGGCTCTTTTATTTGCTGGTACAAGTATTGTCCAAGTTGTTGGGGGATGTTTTTTATTTCAGGTCGCATGTGCTGTCCTTAGCGTTTTCTATATAAGTTAATTATTGCTCAATGAGTACGACGATAGATTTA
>NZ_JACJFH010000337.1:0-238 GCF_014164495.1 Pseudoalteromonas sp. SG41-5
GCGTCTCTTAACCTCTTTGCGAATGAATAACTAAAAATATTTTGCACAAAGAGAAGACATTAGAATATTTTTAACAGCGCGGTGGCAAGCCACTCGCCTACAAGTTATTAAGCACCAAAGTAACTTTAAACTCCCGTAGGCGTTAAGCTTGCTGACGCGCGTCTCTTAACCTCTTTGCGAATGAATAACTAAAAATATTTTGCACAAAGAGAAGACATTAGAATATTTTTAACAGCGC
>NZ_JACJFH010000338.1:0-231 GCF_014164495.1 Pseudoalteromonas sp. SG41-5
GCTTTTACTTCACTGGCGGCTTGTTTGCCTAAGTCTTGCCAGTTTATTTTACGTAAATACTGAACAGGGTCACCTTTGCCTACTTTCGTTGGGTAAAGGGCCGGAAGACTGCAATAGCGGCTTCCATCGATTCGTTGCTGTCATTGGCTTTATCATCAAATAATAATTCGTTGTGGGCTGCGGGGGAATTATGTCGCGGGGTAAACCCGCTGCTACGAATGCGTAGACTCG
>NZ_JACJFH010000339.1:0-230 GCF_014164495.1 Pseudoalteromonas sp. SG41-5
TTTGTCCATAGTCTATATCCATTTATTAATTGTGATTGCCATTGTGTGCTGAGCTCTGCTTGCGCAGGCTGATTATAACAAAGCGCGAGCTGTGGTTTTTAGTGGTGAATTCAGCGTCTTCTTCTGGGTCATGAGCTACGGGCTGCCTCTGCGAATACTTTATAGAACATAAGCTTAGGGTAGTGGCTTTACTACTTATTCTCACGCCATTGGGCTTGTCCTGAACCAAG